>JAKARG010000329.1 GCA_021819345.1 Actinomycetes bacterium
GGCGGACCTGGGCGGTGGTGGCCCAGGATTGCCCGTGGATCAGTTCTTCCTTGAGCGTCGCGAACCAGCTCTCACCGACGGCGTTGTCCCAGCATTAACCGGCTAATCGGCGGTCAGACCTGTGGAGGAGCCGGGGGTGCGCTGGTCAGTCGGCCTTCGGGGCGCGGCTGAGGCGGCGGAGTTGTTCTTCGTGGCTGCGGACGCGTTCGGCGAGGGCCTCCACTGCGGTACGCAGGTGGGCGACCTCGACGAGGATCCCTGAGAGGCTCCGGGGGTCGTGGCTGCGGTGGCGGTGGTCTTCGATGACGGCACGCAGAGTTTCGTCGCGGTAGAGGCTCGTTCGGCTGACTGCTGCCCGGGCGGCGACGGCGGTGAAGGTGACCGGCTCGTGTTGGTGCAGGAGTTGGGTGCAGGCGTCCTCGACCCGGGCGAGTAGCTCCGGAGATGTCATCCTGTAGCCGCCTGGGCGATCAGGGTGTCGAGGCGGGAGATGAGCTGGCGGTGGCGGTGGGCCTCGTCGATCCAGCCCCGGGCCGCGGCGTCAGCGGCGAGGGCCTCGGTGTCGACGCGTTGCGCGGAGAGGATGGCGACGCTCGCGGCGTCGGTGCGGAAGTTGGGGCAGTGCTCGCAGATGTTGGCGTATGGGCACGCCCCTTGGGCGGGTGCCCGCAGGCAGTAGCCGCCGGCGAGGCGAGCCTTGAGCGCCGGCGCTTGGTGCCAGTCGCCCTCTGCGGCGACAGGGATGCGGGTTCGAGGCTCGGGGAGCGGGCCGATGCGGGCCTTGGCGAGATCGAGCGCCCGCTCGTACTCGGCGCGAACAGTGTGGTCGAACAGCCGGCCGTAGCGGAGGCTCATCTCCGCGGAGACATGCCCGAGCAGGGCCATGAGCGACTGGAGCGAGACGCCGGCGTTGACCATGGCGGTGGCGTAGGTGTGCCTGAGCTGGTGGCTGGTCACGTGGCCGAGCCCTGCGCCGGTGGCCGCGCGGTCGAGCTCGGCTCGGACGGCTTGTTGGCTCAGGCGGCGACCGTGGTGGGTGAAGAGGAACTGCGCCGGGCGGCCGGTGCGCGGGTGGGGCAGGGGTCGTCCCGCCGAGCGGGCAGCGACGATGCGGTCGATGAGCGCCAATGTTTCGTCGTCGAGGGGGACCATCCGCTCGGTGTCGAGCTTCCCGAGGGGGACTTTCAACCAGGCGCCGTTGCCGGGGATCTCATGCACGCAGTCGAGCTCGAGGTCGACCAGCTCGCCTATGCGCAGACCGCACGCCCGTTGCAGCAGCAAAGCGTCGGCGGCGAGGCGGAACTCGGATCGCTCCAGCGCGTGGGAGAGTCGCCGGTCGGCGTCGACGGGCAAGTAGCGCGGGAGGGGCCGGGGCAGGCGGGGAACGTCGGAGCGGAAGATCAGCCGGCGAGGCGGTGCATCGGGCCAGCCCCACTCGGTGATCTCCGAGAGGAAGCTCGACACCGCCAGGACCCGGCGGGCCTGATCGGCCCTGGTGATCGCCTCGCCAGTCTTCGAGTTGACCGTCGTGACGAGCGAGTTGAGCCACGGCTCGACGTGGCGGCGCCGCTCCAGCCCGGCAAGACAGGACAGGTCGGGGTCGGACTCGGCGAGGAAACGCCCGAAGCTGGCCAGGCGAGTGGCGATGCCGGTCACCGTCTTGGCCTGGCAGGTGCCGGTCTTGCGCTCCAGGTAGGCGACGAACGCCGGCCGCAGTCGGGGGGCCACATGCGCCATGCGCGCCTCGAACGACTCCGGTCTCTGCCAGTGCGGCGGGGGCGACGGAACGACTCCCAGGTGGAACAACACCCGATGGGCGGCGCTGAGCGCAGCTCGGTAGTGACCCCATCCCTGACCGGTGAGCTCCTCTCGGCGTCGGCAGGCGCCGACGAGCTCCTCGAAGTCGTCCAGGCTCAGGCGATCGAGAGGGCGGCCGGTCTGGATGAGAAGGCGCCCGACGGACTGTGAGGCGACGCGCAGCGCTTGGGTCGGCGTGTAGCCGATGCTCTCCGCGCCTCGGCGGAACCGTGTCATGTCCGCTTCGAGCGCGGTGGCGATGATGTCTCGCCAGAAGCTGGACAGCTTGCGTTCCACGAGGTAGTCGTAGCCGGGGTGGAGATGCCCGTTCACCATCAAGAACATGAGGAACGGCCGGGTCTGGGCTCCCTCGTCGAGTCGGCGATCGAGCGGGCGGGTGGCCCAGCGTTGCGGGTCGGGCCAACGCCGCAGGAACGAGCGCGCCGCCTGCTCGTAGCCGGTGTTCCCGCGCCCGCTGCGAGCCAGATGCGCGCCGTAGTCGGCGAGGAGACTCCCCGGCCGGTCAGGCGCGGGAGCGCTGGCGTGCTCGGGCGGCATCGAACTCTGCTTTCACGTGCGTCGGGGCAAGATGAACGTAGCGGGCGGTGGTGTCGACATGGGAGTGGCCGAGGAGGGCTTGCATGACCGCCAGGTCGACCCCTGCCTCGGCGAGGGCGGTCCCGAAGGTGTGGCGCAGGGCGTGTGGATGCCCGGCATCGACGCCCGACACCGCCCGGTGGTAGCGGAAGATCGTGCGCAGGCCCGCCGGGCTGAGCGGCTGACCTCGATTGGGGCCCTTGGCGACGACGAACAGCGCGCTGGCGGTCGTCTCGGGCCGCTCGGCGAGCAGGTAGGTCTGGATCGTCCCGGCCACGTCCACGTCCAAGGGCACCCGGCGTTCCTTGGCGCCCTTGCCGCACACCGCGAGCCAGCGACCGCCGATGTCGACGTCTCTCACCTCCAAAGCGAGCACCTCGGAGGACCGCAGCCCGCAAAAGACCATGAGCCCCGCGATCGCCCGGTCCCGCCAGCTGCGCAAGCTGCCCACCAAAGCGACGACCTCCCGGTGATCGAGCGAGCGGGGAAGCCGGCGCGGCTCGCGCACACGCAGCGGCGATCGATACCGAGGGCGGCGGTCCACATGGACCAGCAAACCGGACCGCTCGCCCGCCGACAGGCGTCTCGCCTCACGGCCCCTCGGAACCGGGTTCCTGACATCGGGGTCGCGAAGCGAGCGGAAAGCGAACATCCCCGAGACCGCAGCCAGCCGATGGTTCAGCGTCGCCGGCGCGTAGCCATCGACTCGCAGGCCGTCCATGCGCACCACGTTCGGCGCGGGACGGCCCGGAACCGTCGCTTGGCGGCAGGCCGCGAGGAAGCGCAGCAGCACGTCGGTCGTCACCGAACCGATATCGAGGCCCTCCCCCGACAGCCACCGGCAGAACGCCAACAATGCAAAGGCGTAGGCCCGGACCGTTCGAGGCGAGTAGTTCCGGTCGACGAGGTAGGAGAGGTAGTCGTTGACCAGCGGCACCGACTCGCTCGGGACACCCCCCTCGAGGCGCCACTGACTCCCGTTCTTCGCCGCCCGCAGCTCATCGCTCATGGAACATCAGTAACGCGCCGCGTCCAGCCGCCAGTCAAGAGGAAAACCCTGTGGATTAGAAAACACCCCTGAGCCAGCACCTATGCTACATATCCACCGTTTCCACAGGGTGGGCCGCCGCGGCTACTACCACTACCAGTATTAGCCGGTTAATAGGCACTGGCCCTTGCGGGACAGGCTCTGCACGCCGTGATGGGCCTCGAGGAGGGCACGGAAGTCCTTCGAGGTGTACTGGGCGCCACGGTCGGTGTGCATTATGAACCCCGGGCCCGGACGGCGGGCAGCGATGGCCATCTTCAAGGCATCGCAGGCCAGGGAGGCCTCCATGTGATCAGCGATGGCCCAGCCGACCACCCGCCGGGAGGCCAGGTCGATGACCGTGGCCAGGTACGCCCAGCCCTCCCAGGTGCGCAGGTAGGTGATGTCACCGACATAGACCCGGTCGACCTCGACGGTCCCGGGCCCGAACGCCCGCTTGATCAGATCGACCGCGGCCTGTGCGTCGGGGTCGGCGATGGTGGTGCGCTTCCACGACCTTGCAACGTCCCGCCAGGCCCCGGGCGGCCATGATCCGAGCAACCCGCTTGCGAGAGACGTGGTGGCCCTCCCGGCGTAGCTCGGCGTGCACCCGAGGACAGCCGTAGACGCCCCGGGAGCTCTTGTGGATCTCGGCGATGCGCTCCCCCAGGGCCTTGTCGTCGATCTCGCGGCGGGAGGGCTGGTGGCGCTGCCACTGGTAGTAGGCGGACCGGGAGACCTCCATGAGCTCGCACGCCTTGGCGACGTTACGACGCTCG
>JAKARG010000330.1 GCA_021819345.1 Actinomycetes bacterium
CCAGGTGAAGTAGGTGTAGCTCTGCGAGAAGCCGACCTCGGCGAGCTTCTCCATCACCCGCGGCCGGGTGAACGCCTCGGCGAGGAAGATCACCCGGGGGTGGCGGGCCTGCACCGCGGGGATCAGCCACTCCCAGAAGGCGACCGGCTTGGTGTGGGGGTTGTCCACCCGGAAGATCTCGATGCCGAGCCCGATCCAGTGCTCGAGGATGTCGCGGCACGCCTGCCAGAGGGCGACGCGGTCCTCGTCGCGCGCCGGCCAGAAGTTGAGCGGGTAGATGTCCTGGTACTTCTTCGGCGGGTTCTCGGCGTAGGCGATCGAGCCGTCGGGTCGGTGGTGGAACCACTCGGGGTGCTCGGCCACCCAGGGGTGGTCGGGGGAGCACTGGAGCGCGTAGTCGAGGGCCAGCTCCATGCCGTGCTCCGAGGCGGTATCCCTCAGATGGACGAGGTCCTCGACCGAGCCGAGAGCCGGGTCGATCGAGGTGTGCCCGCCGGCCTCCGAGCCGATGGCCCAGGGGCTCCCGGGGTCCTCGGGGCCGGCGACCAGGGAGTTGTCACGGCCCTTGCGGTGTGTCCGGCCGATCGGGTGGACCGGGGGCAGGTAGAGGACGTCGAAGCCCATGGCGGCGATAGCGGGCAGCCGGGCCTCGGTGCCCGCAAAGCCGCCGTAGGAGCGGGGGAACAGCTCGTACCACGCGCCGAACAGCGCCCTCTCCCGGTCGACCCAGAGGGGCTTGGGCGGGGCGACGGTGAGGTCGGTGGCACCCTCCGGCCCGGCGAGGGCCGCAGCGACCCCCCTCGTGAGGGCGGGCCGGAGCCGCTCGAGCGGCACCAACGTCTCGTCTGCGAGGGCGGCCAGGGCGACCTCGAGCTCGGCGCGCCCGGGCCCGCTCACCCCGCGAGCCGAGCCGAGCAGCTCCCGCCCCTCGGCGATCTCGACCGAGACGTCCTGGTCGGCGTCGAGCTTGGAGAGCACCCGCCGGCTCCACGAGGCGTGCCGGTCGGTCCAGGCCTGGACGACCACCTGGTGGCGGCCGATCCGGTCGGGCACCACCCGAGCGCTCCAGGAGTCGTTGACCCCCGCCTCCAGGGCCGCCACCGACTCGGGTGTGCTGCTCCCCTCGACGAACAGCTGGACCCGGGCGGCGAGCACGTCGTGGCCCTCTTTGAAGATGACCGCCCGCACCGGTACCGCCTCGCCCACCACTGCCTTGGCGGCAAAGCCCGGCTCGGAGCTGCGGGGGCGGATGTCGTCGATCACGATACGGCCCGTCACCTCGTCCAGGGTAGTCCTGAGCCGATGGCGCAACCGGGGGCCCGGGTCGAACCGACGCCCGGTGCCGGCCCGTGCTCGCCCGCCTCTGCCACCCGGGCGGGCGTGCCGGCCATGGGCGCGGCCGGGAGCCCGACCGAGGGCGGGGTGGCCCGCCGCTACCCTTGGGCCCGGTGAGGGCCATGCGAAGCTTCACCGTCCGAGCCCGGCTCCCCGAGCCCCTGGAGCCGCTCCAGGACCTCGCGTTCAACCTGCGTTGGGCGTGGGACCCGCGGACCCGGGAGCTGTTCCGCTGGGTGGACCCGCAGCTGTGGGAGGCGAGCTTCCACGACCCGGTGCGGGTGCTCAGCTTCGTGGAGCGTCGGCGCCTCGAGCAGCTGTCCACCGACCCGGCGTTCCTGGCCGTGCTCGGGGAGATCCACCAGGAGCTCGCCCGCTACTGCTCGGTGGGCCGCTGGTTCCAGACCCGGGAGGCCAGCGCCCTGCGCTCGGTCGCCTACTTCTCGCCCGAGCACGGCATCGCCGAAGCCCTGCCCCAGTACTCCGGGGGGCTCGGCGTCCTCGCCGGCGACCACCTGAAGGCGGCGAGCAACCTCGGCGTCCCGCTCACCGGCGTCGGCCTGCTCTACCGGATGGGATACTTCCGCCAGTACCTCGACGGAGAGGGATGGCAGGTAGAGCGCTACCCGGTCCTCGACCCCCACGCGATGGCCCTCCGCCTGGTCGAGGGCACCTCGGTGGAGGTCGAGCTCGCCGGGGAGACCCTGGTGGCACAGGTGTGGCTGGCCGAGGTCGGACGGGTGCGGCTCTACCTGCTCGACGCCGACGTGGAGGCCAACCCCTCGCACCTGCGTGAGGTCACCGACCGCCTCTACGGAGGTGGGACCGAGCACCGCCTCCGCCAGGAGATCCTCCTCGGGATCGGCGGCACACGGGCCCTCGCCGCTCTCGGGGTCCCTGCGCAGGTGTTCCACACCAACGAGGGGCATGCCGGCTTCCTCGGCCTGGAGCGGATCCGCCATCTCGTGACGAGCGAGGATCTCGCCTTCGCCGAGGCGATCGAGGCGGTCAGGGCGGGGACGATCTTCACCACCCACACCCCGGTGCCGGCAGGTATCGACCGCTTCCCCCGAGACCTGATGGAGCGGTACTTCTCCTCGTGGACCGCCGAGGTGGGGGTGAGCATGGACCAGCTGATGGAGCTCGGCCATGCCCCCGCCGACACCCCCGACACCCCCTTCAACATGGCGGTGATGGGGCTGCGCCTCGCCGGCCGCTCCAACGGGGTCGCCCGGCTCCACGGCGCGACCAGCCGGCAGATGTTCCAGCCGCTCTGGCCGGGGGTGCCGGTCGAGGAGGTCCCGATCGGCTCGGTGACCAACGGGGTGCACGGGCGTACCTGGGTCTCTGCGGAGATGGGCGACCTGCTCACCAAGTACGTCTCGCCGGCGTGGGACGAGGCCAGCGCAGAGGAGTGGGCCCGGGTCCTCGATGCCCGTGACGACGAGCTGTGGCGGGTCCGCGAGCAGGGCCGGGAGGCGCTCGTGTCCGCCGTGCGGGCCCGCAAGAAGCGAGCCCTCCTCGCCTCGGGCCTCCCGAGCGTCGACGCCGGGTGGGTCGAGGACCTGCTCGACCCCCGGTACCTGGTGATGGGGTTCGCCCGCCGCTTCGCCACCTACAAGCGGGCGACGCTCCTGCTCTCCCAGCCCGAGCGCCTCCGGAGGCTCCTGCTCGACGAGCAGCGGCCGCTGCAGCTCGTGTTCGCCGGCAAGGCCCATCCCGCCGACGAGCAGGGCAAGCAGATCATCGCCCAGATAGTCCGCTTCTGCGCCGACCCAGAGCTCCGGCACCGGATCGCCTTCGTCGAGGACTTCGACATCGCGCTCGGCCGCAGCCTCTACCAGGGAGCCGACGTCTGGCTGAACACCCCCCGCCGGCCGATGGAGGCGAGCGGCACTAGCGGGATGAAGGCGGCGCTCAACGGGGCGCTCAACTGCTCGATCCTCGACGGCTGGTGGGACGAGATGTTCGACGGGACCAACGGCTGGGCCATCGCGTCGGCCGAGCTGTACGACGACGTCGCCCGCCGGGACGAGATCGAGGCCGAGAGCCTGTTCCAGATCCTCGAGCACCAGATCATCCCGCTCTTCTACGACCGGCCCGGCGGCCGGGTCCCCCACGAGTGGGTCGGCAGGGTGAAGTCCTCGCTGAGCTCGCTCGGCCCGCAGGTCCTCGCGTCCCGGATGGTGCGCGACTACGTCGAGACGATGTACGAGCCGACCGCCGCCCGGGTGGAGCGGATGTCACGCAGCTCCTACGCCGGGGCCAGGCAGCTGGCGAGCTGGCGCGAGCGGGTGGTCGCCGCCTGGCCGGGGGTGATGGTCACCGAGGTGGACGACGACTCCGGCCAGGCCCCCGTCGAGCTGGGCGGCACCCGGGAGGTCGCCTGCCGGGTACGCCTCGGGACCCTCCGGCCCGATGACGTCGCCGTGCAGCTGGTCCACGGCGCAGTCCTCGGCGGGGACGAGATGGACGACACCGAGCTGGTCGAGCTGGACCACGTGGGCGGCGAGGGCGGGGAGGGGGGCTCGCAGCTCTACCGGGGCAGGTTCACCTGCGACCGGGCCGGGCGCCACGGCTTCACCGTCCGGGTGGTCCCCTCCCACCCCGACCTCGCCGATCCGATGGAGCTCGGCTGCGTGGCCTGGGCGTAGGCCAGGCTCAGCTGAGGCTCGGCCGGGGCTCCGCCGCCGGCCGAGCCGGCCCGGGCAGCGCCGGGTCGGGGCCGAGCAGCACCTCGGCCGCAGCCGAGGGGTCGAGCCGGCCGGCGAGCACCTCGGCGGCCACCTCCTCCCAGCGGGCACCGGCGGCGACCGAGCGGGCCCGGGCCTCGATCCGGCGCACGAGGACCGCCTCCAG
>JAKARG010000331.1 GCA_021819345.1 Actinomycetes bacterium
GTCGCAACGCTCCCGGGCCGAGGTCCACATCTTCTCGACCAGCGACGGGGCGAAGTACCCGAAGGCGCTCGAGACCACGCGCCAGTCGACGTCGCCGAGAGCGCCCCCCCGCCCGAGGAAGTAGAAGCGCGAGGCCCCGAGGCCGATCTCCTCGCCGACCGCCAGCGTCTCGGGCGAGAAGTACCAGATCGATCCGGCCCTTGCGAAGACCGGGCAGGCGAGCTCGACCAGCTGATCGGGTTCCATCTACTCGACGGTAGCCGCCCGGTGCCGGCGGGCAGGGTCCCTGCGGGCGGGGAGGGCTGCACTCGGAAGGCCGCGGGCGGCGGGAGCCGTGCTCCGGGCGGCGCGCTCGAGGAGCCGCTCCGACCGGCCCCGTCATTTGGCCCCAAATGAATAGGATCGAGCTGAGAGCTGGTCCTCGGTCCGTGAAGGGGGAGAGCCACATGTCAGCGATCGGGGTCGACCTCGGCGACGACCACGCCGATATCACCAGCCACGACACCTTCGTCGCCGGCGTGCCCTACGCCACCTTCGACCGGCTGCGTCGGGAGGACCCGGTCAGCTGGTGGGAGGAGGCCGACGGGAGGGGGTTCTGGGCCGTCACCCGCTACGAGGACGTCGTAGGCGCGAGCCGCCGCCCGGAGTTGTTCTCCTCGGCTAGGGGGATACGCCTGGAGGACATGGACGACGAGGAGCTGGCGGCACGACGCACGCTCATGGAGATGGACCCCCCCGAGCACACCCGCTACCGGCGCCTGGTCTCGAGGGCGTTCACCCGCAAGTCGGTGCTCGCCTACGAAGACGCCATCCGAGCGCTCGCCCGGCAGGTCCTGGACGAGGCGCACGGCACCTCGGTGCTCGACTTCACCGAGCTCGTCGCCCGGCAGCTCCCGATGCGCATGCTCGGCCGGTTGCTCGGCCTGCCCGAGGAGGACAGCGACTGGCTGGTGCGCCACGGCGACGCCCTCATCGCCAACTCCGACCCCGACTTCACCGACTACGTCGTCGATCAGGTCGACACGAGCGACTACCGCTTGCTGCCCTTCCGCAGCCCGGTGGCCCTCGAGCTGATCGGCTACGGCCGGGAGGCCTTCGAGGCCCGGCGGCGCCACCCGGGCGACGACCTCCTCTCGGCCCTCCTCGCCCCGATGCCCGACGGCGAGCGCCTCGACGACGCCGAGCTGGCCAACTTCTTCACCCTGCTCGTCGCCGCCGGCAACGACACGACCCGCTACACGATGGCAGCCTCGATGAAGGCGCTCGCCGAGCGGCCCGAGCTGCGCGAGGAGCTCGGTGCCGAGCCCGCCCGCCTGCCGGTGGCGGTGGAGGAGCTGCTGCGCTGGGCCTCGGTGACGATGCACTTCCGCCGCACCGCCACCACCGACACCGAGCTCGGAGGTCGGAGGATCCGGGCGGGCGACAAGGTGGTGCTGTGGTTCGTGGCGGCCAACTACGACCCCGAGCAGTTCCCCGACCCCTACCGCCTCGACCCGGGCCGGACGCCCAACGACCACGTCACCTTCGGGCTGAAGAGCCCGCACCTGTGCCTCGGCGCCCACCTCGCCCGCATGGAGCTGCGGGTGCTTCTCGAGGAGCTGCTGTCCCGGGTCGAGACCGCCGAGCTCGCCGGCCCTCCCGAACGGCTCCGCTCCAACTTCATCGCCGGTATCAAGCACCTGCCAGTCGAGATCGGCTGGAGGTGACCGGGGGCACCGCGCGCCCTACGCCGGCGCACCGGCCGCTCGTCGGGCTGAGCGCCAGGCGCTGGCCGGCGGCGCTGCTCGGCTCGGCGCTGCCCCCGGCCTACTCCGACGCCGGCGTGGACCTCGGCATCGCCGACTATCCCGCGGCGATCGCCGCCGCCGGTGGCCTCCCCGTCCACCTCGCACCCGACGCCCCCGCCCACGCGCTCGTCGAGCGCCTCGACGCCCTGGTGCTCACCGGTGGTGCCGACGTCGACCCGGCCACCCACGGGTGGGCAGGAGCCGACAGGCGCCGGCCCGAGAGCCTGTCTGCACTCGGGGGACATGCCGGCCAGGGGGAAGGCAGGGGCGGGCTGGACGGGCCCGGGGCAGGCGGGGACGCCCCTGTGGCGCCGGCGACCGAGCCGGAGCGCGACCGCTTCGAGCTCGAGCTGCTCCGAGCTGCGCTCGACCTCGACGTGCCGGTGCTCGCCGTCTGCCGAGGCTTGCAACTGCTCAACGTGGCCTTCGGTGGGACCCTCGTCGCCGACCTGCCCGCCGGCGCCGGCGACGACCACCCCCGCTTCTCTGGTGGACGCCACGAGCGGGTCCACCCCGTCACCCTGGCCCCCGGCTCACTCGCCGCCTCGGTCTACGGGACCGCCGTGGTGGTGAACAGCCTCCATCACCAGGCGGTGGCCCGGCTCGGGGAGGGTCTGGTGGCGGTGGGCTCCAGCCCGGACGGGACCATCGAGGCCTTGGAGCTGCCGGGGCGGAGCGTGCTCGCGCTGCAGTGGCACCCCGAGTCGCTGCCCGGCGACCCGGGGCCGGCCTGGGTGGTGGCGGCGGGCGCCGAGCGGGCATTGCGGAACCGGGGGGACGCCCGGTGGGCCAGGTAGTGGAGCAACGAGGAACGGCAGGTGGTCAGAGGAACGGCAGGTAGGTGTCGCGCTCCCAGTCGGTGGTGTAGGAGCAAAAGGCGTCCCACTCGCTGCGCTTGACCGCCAGGTGCTGGTCCACCAGCTCCTTGCCAACCGCCTCACAGAGGGCCCCGTCGGCTTCCAGGGCGACGAGCGCCTCGCCGAGGTCGGCGGGGCAGCAGAGGCCCGTGTCGACCCGCTCGAAGCCGTCCCCGCTCTCCGGCGGCCCGGGATCGAGGCCGGAGACGACCCCGAGACGGGCTGCCTGGAGCACTGCGGCCACTGCGACGTGGACGGGGGCGGCCCCGTCGGCCAACCGGTGCTCGAGGCGAGCGGCCGCTCCCCGCTCCGGTGGGACCCGCACGGTGGCACCGCGGTGGTCGTGGCCCCAGTTGGCCCAGTAGCCGGCGAGCTGGCCCGGTCGCAGCCGGCGGTAGGCATTGACGGTCGGGGCGAGCAGCCCGCACAGCCCGCGGTGGTGGGCGAGCAGGCCGGCGGTTGCCTGGTGGGCCAGGACCGACAGGCCGTCGGGCTGTGCCGGGTCGTCGATCGCGTTCACCCCTCCGAGGGAGGTGAAGCTCAGGTTGACGTGCAGACCGCTGCCGCTCCGGCCGTTGACCGGCTTGCCGAGGAAGGTCCACAGGAGCCCCCTGGGCGAGGCCAGCTCCCGGGCCATCTGGCGGAACAGGAAAGCCCGGTCGGCGGCCTCCAGGGCGTCGGTGTGGGCGAGGGTGAACTCGAACTGGGACTCGTCGTACTCGCTGTTGATCGCCTCGATGGCTATCCCCGACCGGCCGGCTGCGTCCCACAGCTCCTCGAGCAGCCCGTGGGGGTCGACCGCCGGCCCGGTCCCGTAGACGAACGCTCCAGGTGTGGAGATCGGCCGCCAGCCGCCGGCGCCGTCGGGCTCCATCAGGTAGGCCTCGAGCTCGATGCCCACCTCCGGTCGGTAGCCGAGGGCCTCCCAGTCGGAGATCGCCCGGCGCAAGGCGTTGCGCGGGGAGACCGCCACCGCCTCGCCGTTGCGCTCCAGGTCGGCGACCACCACGCCCGTCCGAGGACCCTCCCAGCCGGGGCGGGCCGCTCCCGGGTCGAAGCGCGCGTCCATGTCCGGGAGGCCCTCGAAGAACAGCGATCCGGGGGTGCCGGGGGTCATCTGCCGGTCGAAGCCGAGCGCCCAGGTGCCGGTGCAGTGCCGGGACCCCCGCCCGGCGAGCTCGGCCGGCACGTACTTCCCCCTCGCCAGCCCGAGATGGTCGGGCCAGAGGATCCGCAGCCGCTCGAAGCGGCCGGTCGGGGCGGCGGTGTCGATCTCCATTCGGCTCCCCCTGGTGGACCTGCGCTCGGGTGGTCGTTCGGTCCCGAACGTACGGCCCGGCCGACAAGCTGTCAACGTCGGGCGGGCGGGCCGGAGCTGTCAGAGCGGGCGCTGCCGGAGCGGGAGCTGTCGATGCGGGAGCTGTCGATGCGGGAGCTGTCGGAGCGAGCGCTGTCGGAGCGAGCGCTGTCGATGCGGGCGCTCACCCGGCGCAGGAGACCGGCGAGGCGGTCCTGGTCGCAAGGTCCCACGGCTG
>JAKARG010000332.1 GCA_021819345.1 Actinomycetes bacterium
GCGAGCCGGTCGCCCCGTAGGTGAGGGCCACCCCGTAGAGGAAGATGGCCGACGAGAAGGCGCCGAGCAGGAAGTACTTGAGCCCCGCCTCTCCGGACTGCTCGCGGCGCCGGTGGTAGGCGGCGAGCACGTACATGGCGATCGACATGATCTCGAGGCCGAGGAAGAGCATGACGAGGCCGGCCGAGATCGCCATCAGCATCCCGCCGGCGGCGGCCAGCAGCATGAGCACGTACCCCTCGGCGCCGTCGAGGCCCTCCCGCTGCAGGTAGCCGTCGGCGAAGAGCGCCCCGAGCACCACCGCGACGCTGATGAGCAGCAGGAACAGGACGCTGAAGTGGTCGAAGATCACCTGGCCACCGACGGTCACCGCTGCTCCGTGGTGGTCGATGCGCAGCCACTCGGGGATCGTGACGATCGCCGAGGCTCCGCCGACGGCGACGGTGACCACTGCGTAGAGGCCCGGGCGGGAGCGCTTGGGGAGCAGCGAGGAGACCAGCAGGAGGAGCAGGGCGCCGCCACCGACGACGAGGACCGGCAGGAAGCTCAGGTAGTCGACCGGGATGTGGATGCTCGCCGGCGCCGAGCACAGCGCCGCCACCCGGCCGGCCGGCCCGACGCAAGCGGACCCCGAGACCCCGCTCGCGCCGGAGGCGCCGGTCACCTGGCCGACGAGCGCGGTGGCGACCGACGCCACGGGCCCGGTCACGCACGACCTCCACCTATGACCCTCGCCGCCGCCAGGTCGGCATGGCGTGCGCCGTGGCGCCCCTCGGTCCGCGACACCAGCGCGCTCGAGGGCAGGTCGACCCGCTGATCGGCCGGCACGCTGTAGACCAGGCGGGGCTGGCCCCGAGCCGGCACGTGCAGACCGCTCGCCAGCTCCACGTGGCTGAGCAGGTGGTCGACCGAGGGGGTGATGCGGTTGAGGAAGGGGGTGGGGTAGATCCCGAGGTAGACGATGCCGGCGAGCAGCGGGGCGATGGCGAGCGTCTCGCGAAGCGAGATGTCGGGAATGGTGGCATTCGCCCCGACCGGCCGGCCGTGGAAGATCCGCTGGTAGGCCCACAGCATGTAGATCGCGCCGCTCACCACTGCGGTCGTGGCGATCACCGCCCACCACCGATCGGTGAGGAAGGTGCCGACCAGCACGAGGAACTCGCCGACGAAGCCGTTGAGCCCCGGTAGGCCGATCGCGCTCATGATCACGAGGACCATGATCGCAGAGAGGATCGGGGCCGAGCGCTGGAGGCCGCCCAGCTCGGAGATCCGGTAGGTCTTTCGCCGCTCCCAGATCATCCCGGCGAGGAAGAACAACGCGCCGGTGGTGAGCCCGTGGTTGACCATCTCGAAGACCCCGCCGGTGATGCTCTGGGCGCTGAAGGCGAAGATCCCGACCACGATGAAGGCCACGTCGACGATCGAGGCGTACGCGATCAGGCGCTTGAAGTCGCGCTGCATGATCGTCACCACCGCCCCGTAGGTGATCCCGATGACCGCCAGGGTGAGCAGCAGGGGCGCCAAGCGGGTCGCCGCCTGGGGGAGCATGAAGATGCCGAAGCGCAGCAGGCCGTAGGCACCGAGCTTGAAGAGGATCCCGGCGAGGATCATCGAGGCCGAGGTGGGCGCCTCGGTGTAGGCGTCCGGCAACCAGGAGTGGAACGGGACCAGCGGGATCTTGACCGCGAAGCCGAGGAACAGGCCGATGAAGATCCACTCCTGGTCGGCTATCGGCAGGTGCCCGGCCCAGCGGGCGAGGGTGATGAGCGAGAAGCTGTCGTGGCCGTCGTAGCGCCCGACGAGAAAGACCATCGCGAGGATGGCGACGAAGAGGAATGCCGAGCCGGCGAAGGTGTAGATGAAGAACTTCATCGCCGCATAGTTGCGGCGCAGCCCTCCGAAGCCGGAGATCAAGAAGTACCCCGGCACCAAGGTGACCTCGAAGGCCACGAAGAACACGAACAGGTCGAGCGACAAGAAGGTGAGCATGCAGGCGGACTCGAGGAGCAGCATCCAACCGACGAAGCTCTTCGCCGAGCCGACCACCTTCGGTCCGAGCACGGCCACCGGGAACAGCACCGAGGTCACCACCACGAGGAACAGCGAGATCCCGTCGACTCCGAGGAACCAGCGGATCCCGAAGCCGGGGATCCAGGGCTGGTTGCTCACGAACTGGAACCCGGCGGTCCCGGTCCGGAACTCGACGACGAGGGTGGCCACCAGGGCGAGCTCGACGAAGAGGGTGATCGCACCGACCACCTTGGCGAGCTGCTCGCTCCGGCTGCGGGGCAGCAGGGCGGTGACGAGCGCCCCGGCAAGGGGCACGAAGACCACGGTGGTGAGGATCGGGAAGCCGAGCTGGCTGCTCACGGCGCTCAACCCCCCATCCGGGCAGCGGCGTAGATCAAGATCGCGGCCGCCCCGATGCCGATGCCGAGGGCGTAGTTGCGCAGGTAGCCGGTCTGCACCCGGCGCAGCTGGCGCCCGGCGCCGGCGGTGAGAGCGGCCAGCCCTCCGACCAGGCCGTCGACCCCGCGGCGGTCGAGCAGGTACGCGGTCGAGTCGGCAGCCACGGCGAGCGGCCCGGCGACCGCCCCGGCAACCCCCTCGTCGATGTACCAGCCGTGACGGAAGAAGCCGGGCTCCAGGCGGGGCCGGGCCAGTCCCGGCAGCCACACCACGATGCCGACCACCAGGCCGATGACGTTGACCGCAGTGCTCACGACGCCGATCGCCACCTGGGTGCCGGTGGCGAGCGAGAAGGCCGGGACGACCGTGTGGGGGAAGACGGGTGCGAGGAACCGGACGAGGAAGTCGGTGCCGGCGAAGGGCAGGTCGATCACCCCGCCCACCACTGCGGCGATCGCCAGCAGCACGAGGGGGAGGCTCATCGTCCAGGGGCTGTCGTGGGGCTCGCCGCCGTGGGCCCCGCTGCCGTGGTTCCCGCCGTCGTGGGCCCCGCTGCCGTGGGCACCGCTGCCGTGGGCACCGCTGCCCGGCGCGGAGGTTGCCGCGGCGCCGGCGGACGCCCCGGTGGCCGGCTCGGGGCGGAGCTCCTTCCAGCGGGCCCGGCCGAAGAACACCAGCATCACCTCCCGGCTCATGTAGTAGGCGGTGAGACCGTCGACGACCACCCCGGTGACCCACAGCCACAGGTCCTTGTGGTAGGCGGCGTCGAGGACCGCCTCGTGGGACCACCAGCCGGCGAAGGGTGGTATCGCCGAGAGGGCCAGGTAGCCGACGAGGAACGCCCCGAAGGTGATCGGCAGGTACTTGCGCAGGCCACCCATGCGCCAGATGTCCTGCTCGTCGCCCATCGCATGGATGACCGCCCCGGCGGAGAGGAACAGCAGCGCCTTGAAGAAGGCGTGGGTGACGGTGAGGAACAGCGCCGAGCTGTAGTCGCCGCTCCCCTCGGCGAGGAACATGAAGCCGATCTCGGCGAGGGTCGAGTAGGCGAGGACCCGCTTGATGTCGGTCTCGACGCAAGCGATCGTCGAGGCGACGAAGGCGGTGGTGATCCCGATGCAGGCGACGATCCACATCGTCACCGGGCTCCAGTGCAGGATCGGGGCGCTCCGGGCGAGGAGGTAGACGCCGGCGGTGACCATGGTGGCGGCGTGGATCAGCGCCGAGATCGGCGTCGGACCCTCCATCGCGTCGGGCAGCCACATGTAGAGCGGGAACTGCGCCGACTTGCCGCACGCCCCGAGCAGGAGCATCAGGCCGAGCCCGGTGGCGAACGCCGCCGGCAGCGTTGCCCCGTGCTCGAGGGGGGTGAGCACCCGGGAGAAGTCGAACGAGCCGAAGTGCTGGTACATGAGGAACAGCGCGATGAGGAACCCGAAGTCGCCGACGCGGTTGGTGACGAAGGCCTTCTTGGCGGCGACCGCCGCCCGGTCGCGGTCGAACCAGAAGCCGACCAGGCCGTAGGAGCAGAAGCCGACCCCCTCCCAGCCTAGGAAGCTGAACAAGAAGTTGTCCGCGAGGACCAGGATGACCATCGAGAACAGGAACAGGCTCAGGAAGAAGAAGAACCGGGGGAAGCTCGGGTCGGCGTGCATGTAGCCGATCGAGTACAGAAAGATCAGCGAGCTGACCCCGGTGACGAACAGGCAGAAGAAGACCGACAGCGGGTCGACCTGGAGCCCGAAGCCGACCTGGAGCCGGT
>JAKARG010000333.1 GCA_021819345.1 Actinomycetes bacterium
CACCCGCCGGGCGATGCCGGAGATGGCGTCGACCGGGTTGACGGCAACCGCCCGCACACGCACCACCAGCTCCCCGGCTGCTGGCGGAGTGGAGGGGGCGGGACCGGGTGAGAGACTCCCTCCCGGCCGGGGAAGCCACAAGGCCTCGTTCTCGTGCTGCGTCACTAGTTGATGCTACTGGCCGGATCGACGCTAGCACCGCCTGACCACGTCACTCGACAGAGCAGAGTCTGGCCTCGGAGATGGTGATAGCTATACTATAACCATGTTGGTCAGCCTGGAGGGGCCGGAGGACCAGCCCTACTACTTGCGAGTCGCTGCCGGGGTACGCAGGGCGATAGCCGAGGGAGAGGCCTCCGCCGGCGAGCGCCTCCCCCCGGCCAAGGAGCTGGCCGAGGTCCTCGGGGTCAACCTGCACACCGTGCTGCGCAGCTACGCAGTGCTGCGCAGCGAGGGGCTCGTCGAGATGGGTAGGGGGCGGGCGGTCCGCGTCGCGCGTGACGCCTCGGCGGGCCAGGCAAGGGTGGTGGAGATGATCGAGCACCTCGCCGCCGAAGCGAGCCGCTGGGGGCTCGCGCCAGAGGACGTGGCAGCTCGGGTGGCGGAGGCCATGCGGTGAGCCTCCCCGCCTACCCGAGCCCGGCGCCGCCAGGGCCGCCGCCGGCACCCTGGCCGCGCTGGCGGATGCTGCAGTCGGTGACCTCCGGCTCGGCGGTGGGCCTCGGCGTGTCCTCGGTGGCGACCGCCGAGCACCTCTGGCGCTTCGCTCCCGGGCCGAGGTCCCTGGCCTCGGCGCACGTCGACCCGGGCCTCGCCGCAGGGGTCGCGCTCGTGGTGGCCGGGGCCGCGGGCATCGGGCTCGCGACGAGGGGGGCGGACAAGGCGCGCTTCGCCCGGCTGCGGGCCGCAGCCGTCGGTGCCCGCCGGCCGCCGGCGCAGGGCAACCCGACGCGATCGGCCGCGCTCTTCGTCACCGTCGGCCCGCCCCGGCTCCGCGCAGCGGCCGCCACGTTGGGCTGGGCCGCGTTGGTCGTCGCCTCGGCCCTGGTCTTTCGCACCTGGTTGCTGCCGGCAGCTATCGGCGCAGTGCTCGCCGTCTACCTGCTGCGCTCGGGGCCCCTGCGGGTGGGCATCGGGCCGAGCGGCGTGACGGTGCGCTCCTGGCTCGGCTGGCGCCTCGCTCACGTCCCGCTCGACACGATCGCCACCGCCGGCGTCGCCTACCTGGACCTCGCCTCCCTCGGCGGACCGGTCGCCGGCCGACTGTGGGGATGCCGACCGCCGCTCGCCGCGTGGGTGCGTCGCGACAGCCCGGCACTCTCCCTCGAGCTGTCCAAGGGGGGCCTGGTGGTGCTCGGCATTCCCGACGCAACCCGCGCCGCGAGCCTCGTCGCCGGGCTGGCCGGTCTCTCGCCGGGCTCGACCGGGCCCGGCGGGCTCGACCGGACGGTGCCGGCATTCCCGGGCCACGGGCCGGCCGACCGGCTGGACGCCGATGCCCGTCGGGCGCTGCTCGAGCTGCTCGGGCAGCGATGGCAGGGCAACGAAGTGAAGGCGATGAAGCTCGTGCGTGACCGCACCGGCTGCAGCCTGCGAGAGGCACGCTCGGCGGTCGAGGGGATCGCATCGAGCCTGCACCCGGGACCCTGAGCCCGGCTCGAGCGGGTCGCCCTGGTCCTCGGAGGAGACGAGCTCGGCGCTCACACCTGGCGCGCCCGTCGGCGCCCAGGGCCGGGATCCACGCGACCGGACTGCGGCGCTCGACCGCTCGACTACCCCAGCGAGTTGGCGGCCGAGACAGGGCCGGGGCGTTCCACGGGCAGCGAACGCATCTGCTCGGCCTGGGCCTTGGACTCGGCTCGAAGCCCCGACACGCCGGCGGGCAGCAGCACCTGAAATGGGAACACGCGCGTCACATTGCTGGTGATCGGTACCACCCTCACCACGCCACGGCCGGGCCGGCTGGCTACGTCGTCCGCATGATCGTTGCTCACCACGATCGCCGGACGTGTCTTGTTGGCCTCGCTCCCCCTCAGCAGCTCAAAGTCCACCAGCCGGACCTCTCCTCGACGCATCACGAAACCCGTCACCAACGACGCTCTCCCACGCGTTCCGCTCTCCCGAGGCTTTCCAGTCCTCCCAGGCGGCGGCGCAGGCGGCGGCGTAGTCCTCATCGAGCTCGGCGCGAGGGCGGTGCGTGACGCGCTGACGATGCAGGCGCTGATGACGCGGTAGGTGACGAACCGCACGGTCCATGGCGCCGACGAGCTGTGGAGGCCGGCGCGCCGTGCCGGCCACGACCTCAGCCGGGACCAGGTCGCCCGCCTCGTGCTGGCCGACCTGGGCGGAACCAAGAGCCGAGAGCCTCCAGCGGACCCAGGGTGGTTCACGGCCTCAGCGCCCGAGCCCGGCCCCCCCGGTGCCCTCGACGCCGGGCAACGGCGTGCGTGCGGCAACCAGCGCCCCGAGCACCAGGGCGAGCGCCGCCGCGAAGAAGGTGAGCGGGACGCCGACCCGGTCGGCGACGAGACCTGCGGTCGTGCTGCCGATGGCAAATGCCCCCTGGTAGACGGCGAGGTACATCCCGAGCCCGCGAGAGCGGATCCGTGGGGGTGTCACCCGTTGGACGGCTACCACGAGGGTGGTCGGCACGACCAGCCATACCGTCCCGGCGACGAACAGGTCCGGCCAGACGATCCATGTGCTGCGAGCCACCGCTACCACGACGAGCGTGACTGCGAGCAGGAGCATCCCGGCCCACAACAAGACCTTGGAGCCCAGAGGCGCCAGACGGGGAAGCAGCGTGACGCCGAGCAGCGCACCAGCGCCGATCAGCGAGAGGAGCAGGCCGTAGCCGGACGAGCCTTCGTGGAGGAGCCTTCGCGCGACCAGCGGGAGCAGGGCCAGCATGGCCGAAGCCGGCAAGGCGAACAGGGCGGTGCGGACGAGCAGCGCCCTCAGCGCACCTGACCGGCGGGCGTAGCGCAGCGCGACGCGGCCGGCGACGTGGACGTGCACCAAGCCCCCCCGGGGGCGGACCCGAGCCGGCCGCCAGAGCAGCGCCGCCCCGAAGAAGCCGGCGAAGCCGAGCGCGCTGAGGCCGAGAGCCGCCGAGCTCCCGGCCACGGCCAGCACGACCCCGGTGAGTGCCGGAGCGAGGAGCTGCGCGATGTTCCATTGAGCCGAGTTGAGCGCGACGGCCGCCGGCATCTGGGTGGGGAGCGCCACCTCGGGGAGCGTGACCTGCCAGGCCGGCCAGCCGAGCGTCGTGGCGAGGCCGAGCGAGAAGGTGAGGACGATTATCACCGCCGGGTCGAGCAGCCCGAGGGCTGCGCTGAGAGCGAGGGCGAGCGCCGTGGCGACCGCCCATCCCTGGGTGACGGCGAGGATCGCCCTGCGCGGCCAGAGGTCCGAGATGGCTCCGCCCGGCACGGCCAGGGTGACGATGGCGAGGCTTCCTGCGGTCTGCACCAGGGCGACGAGCAGCGGGGAGTCGGTCAGCTCCGCCATCTTCCACATGACCGCCACGCCTTCTATCCACGAGCCCATCGACGATGCGAGCGCAGCGACCCACAGGGCGCGAAAGACCCGTCCGCTCAGCAGCTCCCACGGGGACCCTCCTCCTGGGCGGGCGAGCACGCGACCGACGCCGGCTCGACGCGGATGCTTGCGGCAGCGTGGCCGACCTTTGCCATCGTCGACTCCCAGCTCGCCCGCGCCCTCGACCATGGCGCCATCTTGGCGCCCGCCACCCGGGCTCGTCGCCGAACCAGGCGTGAACCTGGCGAGCCCTGGGCGGGCAGAGTCGACCCCGGGAGCCTCCGCTACGCCCGGTTCTCGCCATCGTGTGTCCCACCGGACGGCCCGTCCGATCTTCCTGCCTCGGCTGCCCGGTCGAGGAACTGGCTGGCGCCGGCGGTGAAGTGTGGGGTCGAGGCGCGGGTCCGCACGTCGGCGGCGGCCATGACCTAGGCGATTCGAAGTCGCTGCCGCACCCCCGACTGGTAAGGCAGCGTGGCCGGGCTGACGAGCTGGCAGCGATCGAGGCCACCGACGAGCCCTTCGAACCCGGGCGGCGCCGACTCTGCCACTGCGCTCACCGATCGAGCGCTCAGGGCGATGCTCGAGGGCGTCGCAATGGAGGCCTGCTTCGACAGGTCGGGTGGCGGAG
>JAKARG010000334.1 GCA_021819345.1 Actinomycetes bacterium
AGCCCGGAAACGAACGTGGTCGCGCCCTGGATCGCTTGGAAGTATTGGGGCATCACGAACAGCAGCCCGACCATCCCCAGTCCGCCGATCCCGCTGAGCGCCGCTCCCCAGGTAAACGACGCCGAACTGAACAGCGTCGGGTCGATCAACGGCTGTCCGTCCTGTCGGGCCAGGCGCCGCTCCCAAACGACGAACCCGGCCAGCACGACCAGCCCGGCGGCGACCGTCGCCAATGCGGTCGGGTCGCTCCAGCCGTGCTCGCCAGCATCCACCAGGCCGTAGGTGACCGCGACGAGCCCGACCGTCGAGGCGGCGATACCCGGCAGATCCAAAGCAGGACGCTCGTCGGCCCGCGACTCCGGCACCAGCGCCCCGGCCACGACGAGGCCGATCGCGACGACCGGGACATTGAGCAGGAACACCCAGCCCCACCAAAACTGCGACAGCATCCAGCCTCCGAGGATCGGGCCGAGCGGCAGCGCCAGGAAGTTCGCCGCCTCATACACCCCGACCGCCTTTGGGCGCTCGTCCTCGGTGAACAGCACGGTCAGCGCGGAGAGCGCCATGACCGTCACCCCGGCCCCGGCGGCGCCCATCAGCAGCCGTGCGAGGAGGAACACGACCGGGGAGGGCGACAGCGCGCAGAGGACCGACCCGGCCCCGAACACGGTCAGCGAGCCCAGCAGCAGCTTCTTGCGGCCATAGCGATCCCCGATCAACCCGGCAGGCAACACCGCCGCGGCGAGCAGCAGAAGATACCCGGACGAGAACCACTCCAGGTCCGACTCGGAGGCGTGTAGCGCCGAGGCCAGCGTCGGCAGCGCCACCGACAGCACCGTCCCATCCAGGCTCACTGCCAGGATGCACAGGCTGACCGCTCCCAGAGCCCACCACCTACGCTGACCCGAACCACTCACAACAGCTACCTCCATTAGGCGGCTACAAATGTTAGAAGGTAGCTGTCACATCGACGCCGAGCTTGTCAGCCGAGCGGTCGATCCGTCGGACCGCCGTCGGCGCGTCCTCGCGCTCACCGCTGCGGGCCGTCGACTCGTGACGAAGCTCGTCGCCTTGACCACCCAGAACGACGACGAGCTTCTCGCGTCGCTCCCCGGCCCCGACCGTGAGACGTTCCGGGGCACCTTGCTCGCCGAGCCCGTGGAGCTGCCCTGGGCCGTGGTCGAGGTCCTCGGCTCCCAGCTCGGGGTCGCCGAGCTGTCCTGCGTGACGGGCAACGCCGCTCGCCTGCCGACCCAGCACGAGCACGCCCGCGAGATCCGGGAGGAGTGCGGGTACCGGGACTTCGCCGAGGCAGGACACCGTCTCACTGACGGAACCCACTGTGAGACAGCGGCAGCCCGGGTTGGGACGAACACCTGTGCGTGCCGGTCAGGGATCCCCTTGCGGGCGCTCGGAGGTAAGCGCTCCGGGTAGCAGCAGGCGATCTCGTGAGGCCTCGTCGGCAACCGCAGAACTGGGCGATCGGTGCTCTCCGGCCGGGTGCGAGGGGTCGGCGCCTACGAGCGCATACTCGGCAGGGAGCGGACGGTCGAAACGTCGTCGTGTGGTCGAGGAACCTATCGAGGACCCTTGGTGGCCGGCGACAGCTGTGGTCGCCACCGACAGGGCGCCTCCCTCAGGCGGCCGACTCACCGAGAGCGGGCCGAGCCATTCGTGGCTTGGCTGCGGTGCGCCACGTCCTGCTCCTCGCACATCACGCCGGCTGCTCGACGCCGCTGCCAGGGCACCTCAGAACGGAGTGATGAGGCCCCAGCAGGGCCCGAGTCCCGCGGCCAGTCCCGCGCCGAGTGGAGGTAGTCCCAGAGCGGGACCTTGGGCGGCTGTGAACGCCCGAAGAGCGCGGGAGTCGAGGTCCCGGTGCGGGACTTGGTGGTGATCCCGGCCCGGTGCAAAGAAATTCTGGCGGCCCGGTGGACCCGGGGTCCCGAGCCAGGTCCCACACGCGGGACCTGGTAGTCGCAACCTGCTGACCTGGTCGGACGCGCTCTTCGACTGGTGAGGGTCTCGGGCAGGTCCCGCGTCGGGAGCCAGGTAGCGCGGCTGGAAGTGGGAGGGATGCGGGAGTGATCCGGGACTACCTGCGTGGCGCGATGGCGGCTCCTTCGAGCAAAGGAGCTGACCGTGACCTCCGAGCGCACCCTCACCGACTCGCCGTTCGACACCTTGGAGAAGACCTTCGCCCTCCTCGTCCAAGGCCCCCGCCCCCTCTCCCTCGACACCACCGCCATCGCGGGTCTTCCCGACCGCCTCGTGCCCTTGGGCGAGCTGCAAGCGATGTGCCTGCACCCCTCGATGGGCTTCGAGGCCCGGGACCGGGTCGTCGACGCGCTCGTCGCCCGGGCCAAGGCCGAGGGCGGGGCGTGGAGCGTCGGGCTCGCCGGCGTGCTGCTTCCCGGGCTGCGGCGCGCCGCGTGGCCGCTCGTCCAGTCGTGTCCCGACAAGACCGAGGACATCGAGGCCGAGACCTTGGCCGCGTTCTTGGCCGCGGTGGCACGCTGTCAGCCCGGACGGCGGCGGCTGGCGGCGCGGCTGTGCTGGCTGGCGCGCATCGGGGCCGCCCGGCTCCTCAACAAAGAGCTCGCCGAGGTGGGACGGCCAGGCACCGAGGCGGTCTCGGCCGCCCCGCCGAGGCCCTGGTCACATCCCGACCTGGTGCTCGCACGAGCCGTGCGCGAGAAGGTGCTCGAGGCGCACGAGGCCGAGCTGATCAGCGCCACGCGGGTCGGCGACGTCGCCCTCGACGACGCTGCCGCAGAGCTCGACATCGGCTACTGGGCGTGCGCCAAGCGGCGCGAGAGGGCCGAGCGAAAGCTCGTCGCCTGGCTCACCTCGCCCACATATTCCTCGATCGAAGTTGTCCAAAAAACCCCCGAAACCCCTTGTTCTTCTAGTGGGAGTCGTCCCCGGCCGGACCGGCAAGCGGGCCGGCGACCGGGCAAGCGTCGCTCGAAGCCTCGACCGAGGAGGTGAGAGTGCCCACCCCGGCCCGCCCGGGCCGCCGGGGCGACCCCGACACCACCGGCCAGGCGCCGGCCAACGAACGAGGAGGCCACCACGACACCACACCCCGCCACACCGCCCACCACCACGACGACCGAGACGCCGACGACCGCGACAGCGACGACCGCGGCGGCAACCGACTTGGGCGGGGCCGTCGCAGATGTCACCCGCCGGCAGCCGGTCGACCAGACGAGGGAGGGGCCCGGCCCCATCGGCCACCAGGATGCCGGCCGACGGCGGGGCCGACCGCCGGGCCGCAGCCCTCGGCGCCTGGCGAGATCCCTCGCCCTGGCCGGTCTGCTCGCCGTGGTCCTCGTCGCCGGCGCCGCCTCGCCCGCCTACGCGGCCGGCGGAGGCACCCAGACCCTCAGCGGGCTGATCTCGAACCTCACCACCTGGATCGTCGGGATCCTGGCCGGGGTCGCCACGCTGTTCCTCACGATCGGCGGGCTTCGCTACCTGACCGCCGGCGGGGACCCGGGCCAGGTCGAGAAGGCCAAGACCGCCCTCAAGTCCGCAGCCGTCGGCTACGCGCTCGCCATCTTGGCCCCCCTCATCGTGTCCATCCTCGCCTCGCTCGTCGGCGGCGGCTGATGCGCCGCCTCGCGAGCTTGCGACCACGCCACCCGCTGCTCCTCGCGGCCGGCATCGCCCTCGGGGTGCTCGCCCTCGCCACGGCCGGCCACCACCCGGTCGCTCCGGCCGCGACCGCTCCGGCGAGCGGCACAGCGGTCGTGCTCACCGCCGCCCACACCACGCCCGCCGCGACCACCGGGACATCAGGCACAGGGACGTCCGTGCCGGCGACGTCCAGCTCGAGAGCCTCCGGTTCGGCGACCTCCGGCTCGGGGACCACGGGCGAGGGCCCCCCGCCCCTCCAGGTCGGCCCGTCAGGGACGACCGCACCGGGCACGCCTGCTGCGGGGAGCGGCGGCGCGGTCAGCAGCGGGACGACAGCCTCACCGGGGCTGTTCGACATCACCGGCCACATCGAAGCCGCGATCGACGACTGGTTCCGCTCGCTCGTCACCGACGCCCTCGACCCGATCCTGAGCGTCCTCGGCCACACCCTGCTCGCCACTCCGAACGTCACCGCCCAGAGCCGCGTCGGGGGCCTGTGGCGCATGGCCGAGGG
>JAKARG010000335.1 GCA_021819345.1 Actinomycetes bacterium
CACCCGGGTGGTCTCCGGTGGCGACGACGGGGCGGTGCGGGTCTGGGACCCCGAGCATCCCTGCCCCGAGCCGGCCGACCGTCCCGAGCCGATCGGCACCCACGACGACTCGGTGACCTCGGTCGCCTGGTCGCCCGATGGCACCCGGGTGGTCTCGGGTGGCGACGACGGGGCGGTGCGGGTCTGGGACCCGGACGCTGCCTGCCCCGAGCCCGACCGGCGCCCCGATCCGATCGGCAACCACGAGGGCTGGGTGATATCGGTGGCCTGGTCGGCCGACGGCCGGCGGATCGCCTCGGGCGGGACTGCCGGTCTCCGGGTGTGGGAGCAGACGGGCTGAGACCGGCGTAGGCAGCGAGGCGACGCTCGGGACCCGAAGGAACCTCGGGGACGATGATGCCAGCAGCGCAGGAGATGCCTGGGCTCGTCTCGGTCGGCGACTCGGTTCTCCTTGCCATCACCCAAGCCGGCCTTCGCTGGGGCGACCCGTCGAGCCCCGACTTCATGCCTCGCCCGGCCCACCGCCCCCATTGCGGCACTTGTTGTCGATCAGCCCCCATCCCTCTTTGTTTTGTCGAGCCCGACGGTAGTCACGTTCGCAGCCCGAGCTTCCGCCTTTCCCTTTCCGCGTCAGCCCGATCTGCTTGCACAAGTGGACCTCCCCAGGGTCTCGCCCGCCGAGCACCAGCCGCACGGCGAACCGGCCGAAGCCCTGCCTGACTACCTCTGGGATCTCACAGCTGGTCAGACCCTTGAACCAGCAGTAGACGTCGAGCCCGCCTGCGTTGCGAGGCTGTTGGTAGTTCGCGTACGGCCACACCGCCGATATGAAGTCATGGATCGCCTCTGCGTTGGTGTCGAGGTTGCGCTCAGCGTCGGTCAACCCGGCTCGGTCCAAGCCGAACTTCGAGATCGCGTTGACGGTACCGTCAATGCTGTCATCCGCCAAGCTCACCTTGCAGCTCAAGTCATGGTTCTCGCTCGTGTAGACAATCTCGGCTTTAGGGACGCCGCAAAGAATCAAGCAGCGTCCCTCGCGCACGAATCGCACCACTCCCGCTCGGCCCCTAAATCTCACTGGCGGTGATGAGGATGGACAGGTCGGCCACCGAGGCCCACAGGGGGCCGGCCAGTGCGCCGAGCACTCCTCGGGAGGGCAGGTAGCCGCTCAGACCGACCGCGTCGAGCGCGCCGACGAGCTGCCCCGCTCCACGCTCTTGTAGCTTTGTCATGGCGAGGTCCTTGTCGCACATCGCCCAGGCCCAGCCCGCCCGGTGCACGAGGCCGACCTCGAGCCAAGCCATGACCGCCTCGGCCCACAGGCGATCAGCCTCGCCCTTGCGCCCGGCCTGTCGGGCGAACCACGCCGCTCTCGCCACCCGGGTCGCCGCCCTCACCGAGGCGACCCGCTCGGTCCCGAGCAGCGGTGGGACGACTTCCCAGCGGGCCACCGGGGATCCGACTGCCACGGTCGCGCTCAACGAGGAAAGCCGTCTGCCCAGGCGCGACGCCCCAGACAGCGCCCCGGCCGCGTCATAGCCGAGCACCCAGGGCCGCCGGTCATCGTCATCTGCCGCCCGGGCGTGGAGCACCCTCCAGGCACCCCGCTCCTCGACCTCCAGGGAGGGCTCGACGCCGAGCGCCTTTGCGGCCCGGGGATCCAGCTCGAAGTACTGGAATCTCTGGAAGTACTGGAATCTCTGGATGGGGCCGTCAGCTCCTCCCGAGGCACCCCCCCCTACGGCGGCAGGTAGGGTGGGATCGGCGTCGGCGGTCCACCCGGCGGCAGTCACGACATCGCTCAGCGGCCGATCGAGAACCGCCGTGCCCGCACGGGTGCCCCCTGCCATCGAGCGCAGCTCGACGGCAAAGGCCTTGAGCAACCCGACGGTCGCGGCACCCTGGCGATCTCCACCTTGCCCTGCGGAGAGCTCCGAGCTGCCGGACGCCATCAGCCGATGGGCCACAGCACCCGGGTCTTTGGCTCGAGCACTTCGAGCGAGCAAGCCCCGGAGGTGCTCGGCGAGGGCGTCCACCCGCTTGGCGAGCCCGCCGGGGTCCACCCGAGCCCGCTGCGCCGCCAGCGCCGCCTCGGTGGCGGTGACTGCCCCCTCGCCACCGGCCAGCTCGTCGGCACGCCGCAGAGCGTCCTGCCATGTACCGAGGACCGAAGCCACCTCGTTGGAGGGATCCCAGTTGGCCAGGTGCGCGGCCAGCTCGGCCAGAGCCAGCAGGCGAGCCGGGGGGTCTGCATCGAGATCGCCGTGGGCGAGGGTGTCGGCTAGCAACACTGCCTCGGTGCAGCCCGCCCGCCGCTCGGGCACCGGCACGACCGACAGGACCGGGCGTTCGGACGGCTCAGCCCGAGCCCGCCCGGGTCTGCGAACCGATTCCAAGGAGCCAGGGCGGACGAAGTCATCGACCAAGCGGGGGCTACCCGATTCATCCGGCTCGGAGACAGCGCCGACCCAGGCCGAGACGACCCGGCCCGTCAAGCAGACCGACACCGACATGTCCGTAGACTGCAGCACGCACACCCCGCCGGGCCCGGCCGGGCCGACGGCAGGATCCTGCGGGTCTGCGTCGAGCAGCCCAACGTCGCCCTCCCAGATCCCGAGGTCGTCGTTCCAGGCCATCTCGATCGACGAGCGCCCCCGGTGCCGTTCGAAGAAGGTCAGGCTGTCATCCGCCCTCGTGATCCCCCCGGTGCCCATCGTCCCCTCGGTGCCCATCGTTACACTCCTCCAGCTTCTTGCTCCGACGAGATGTCCAGCCGACCCGGTCGAATGTCGGAGCATCCGCCGACCGGGGCGGTGAGCGCTCTGTGCGCTCGTCACGAACTCGAGCGATCCGGTCCTGGTGGGATCGGGCACGAGAAGCCGCCGCAACAGTACTGACGGACAGACGGTCCTACGTCCCGTGCTGGCACGCGGGCGCCTCGGGCCGAGCAGTGCGGGTCGTCGGGCCATCCGGCCGGGTCCGACCACGGGAGCTGCCCGAGCGACCGAGCGGTCTGGGCCCCGTCGGTCGCCGTGGACCCCCGATGAAGGCTCCCGATGGCGCCGGCCGCCTTGAGGCCAGGAGCAGGCCCCCCTCAGCGAGCCGTCGGGTCGAGCAGGCGGGAGCGCTCGTCCGCAGGAATGCCGATAGCGGCGAGCGCTTGGATCACCCTCGGCCCGCTCCAGGCCTCCACCCGGAGCAGGTGGCGGACGAGTATTGGCCAGCTCGGCGGCCCGACCCACCACAGGGCTCGAAGGACGCCCGAGTCGCTGACCCCCTCGGCGACGAGGAGGCTGCAGGCCGTCCTCGGCGACAGCCCCTCCGGCCCGGCACACCACCGACGGGTCAGCTGAGCGAAGTCCGGCTCACCGCCGGGTCGTCCGAGGAGCAGAGCGCCGATACGCTCCCGGCGAAGCTCGGCACGGATCCTCTCGGAAAGCTCCTCGCTCGGTGCCTCGATGTCCGTCGGCATCCTCGAGACCCTGATCGGCCCGGCCAGCACACGGCGCGGCCGCCTCTGCGAGCGAGGTGCGGTCGTCGAACCTGCCGAGCGGCCACCTCCGCTGCTCATCGGTCTTCTGGGGTAGCTGTCATGCGTGATGATGACGGACCGGAGCGCTCTGCGCTCGAGTAGGATCAGGTGTAGCGCCTGACGCGGGCCACCGCCTCCGGGAGCAGGGGATCCCCTGCGGCTGACCAAGCACATCCCGTCAGTTCGAAGGGGAAACCCATGCCTCCTGCACCAACTGTATGCCCGCCGCTCGGGCCCGATGACTGGACCCTGCTGATCGAGAGCCCGGTGCTCTGGATGCGGCACCGCAGCCGCCGTCCCTACGGGGACGACCACCGCGATGGGCACGACGGCTACCGGCCCTCCGAATGCCAGGAGTGCCGCGTGCTCGCGTTCCACATGCTGGCGAGCGCGAACCGCACCCTCGAGGGCAAGAACCGTCAAGAGGCCCACGCAGAGCTGAGGGCTCACCCAGGACTTGCCAAGTTCTGGTTGGAGGACGCCCTTCGTTCCGAACGGGTTGGCCAGGGACTGGTCGCCCGCCCTGGTCGCGTAGCATCGAGCAAAGCAATCCGAGACAGCCTCGACCACGCGTACGCCGCGGGACATCTCGACTGCGATGTCGAGA
>JAKARG010000336.1 GCA_021819345.1 Actinomycetes bacterium
CCAGATGAACCCGATCCTCTACGGGCTGGCGAGCAACCCGAGCACCTACGCAGCCGACTTCCACAACGTCACCGTCGGCAACAACCAGGACCCCTACCCGAGCGCCCCGGGCTTCGCCGCGGGAACGGGTTACAACCTGCCGACCGGGCTCGGCACCCCGATCGTCTCGGGGCTGATCGGCTCGCTCGGGGCATCGGGCACCACGCTCGGCTACACGCAACCGTCTTCGTAGTGCCAGGCGCTCCGGGCACCTGATAGCGCTAGCGAGCTGGAGCCGCGTGGCGCCGGCCCTGTCGACGAGACGGGTGCCGGCGCCACGATGGCGCGCCGGGCGAGCGGCCAGAGGTGGAGGGCCCGGAGCGGCTGTCGGGTGCGGCGGGGGAGGGGAAAGACCCCCCGTAGCGGCTGCAGGCGCATGAGGAGGCTTTTCCCCTAGCCTTGCTCTTCGCATGTTCGAGTCCCTCTCCGATCGCTTCGACGCCGTGCTCACCCGCCTGCGCGGCAAGGGCCGGCTGTCGGAGGCCGACGTGGACGAGGCGCTCCGGGAGATCCGCCTGGCCCTGCTGTCGGCCGACGTCAACCTCCGGGTGGTCAGGGACTTCGTCACCCGGGTCCGTGAGCAGCTGGTCGGCGCCGACCTCGCCGCGAGCCTCACCCCCGGCCAGCAGGTCGTCAAGGTCGTCCACGAGGAACTGCGCCGGATCCTCGGCGGCGAGACCCTCCGGGTCACCTTCGCCCCCCGCCCGCCGACGGTGGTCCTCCTCGCCGGCCTCCAGGGGGCGGGCAAGACCACGACGGCCGGCAAGCTCGCCGCCTGGTTCCGCCGCCAGGGACGCCAACCCCTGCTCGTCGGCGCCGACCTGCAGCGCCCTGCCGCAGTCGAGCAGCTGCGGATCCTCGGGGCGGAGGCCGGAGTGCCGGTCTGGAGCGAGCCGACCGATCCGGTCTCCGTCGCCGCCCGAGGGCTCGAGGAGGCCCGCAGGCTCGGCAAGGACGTGCTGATCGTCGACACCGCCGGACGGCTGTCGGTCGACGAGGAGCTGATGGGCGAGGTGCGGCGCATCTCGGAGGTGGTGGAGCCCCACTACACCTTCCTCGTGATCGACGCCATGACCGGCCAGGACGCGGTGGCCACCGCCGAGGCGTTCCACAAGGCGCTCGAGCTCGACGGGGTGATCATCACCAAGATCGACGGCGACGCGCGCGGCGGGGCGGCGCTGTCGGTCAAGGAGGTAGTCGGCCGACCGATCGTCTTCGCCTCCACCGGGGAGAAGCAGGCGGACTTCGACCTGTTCCACCCGGACCGGATGGCCGACCGGATCCTCGGCATGGGAGACGTCCTCTCGCTCATCGAGAAGGCCGAGGCGGTCGTCGACCAGGCCGAGGCCGAGCGGGCGGTGGCCCGTCTCCAGGAGGGGAGCTTCACCCTCGAGGACTTCCTCGAGCAGATGCAGCAGCTGAAGAAGATGGGCCCCCTCTCCGGCCTGGTCGGTATGATCCCCGGGCTCCCCAAGGAGGTCCGCAACGCCGAGGTCGACGACGACGCAATGAAGCCGATCGAGGCGATCATCCACTCGATGACCCCCGAGGAGCGTCGCAACCCGGCGATCATCAACGGTTCGCGTCGCAGCCGGATAGCGGCGGGGAGCGGCACCACGACCACGGAGGTCAACAGCCTCCTCGAACGCTTCAAGCAGATGCAGTCCATGATGAAGGGCATGGCCAACCTCCCCGGGATGGGTCGCCGGATGTCCAAGTCGGCCACCAAGGCCGCCCGCAGGTCCAACAACAAGAAGAAGAAGCGTGGCCGCTGAGGCGGTCCGGCGAGACGACAGGAGCAGGAACAAGCAATGGCCGTGAAGCTCCGCCTCATGCGGATGGGAAAGAAGAAGCAGCCGATCTACCGGATCGTCGCCGCGGACAGCCGTTCGCCGCGCGACGGCAGGTTCATCGAGATCCTCGGCACCTACGAGCCCCGAGCCGAGCCTTCCAAGGTGGTGCTCGACAACTCCCGGGCCGTCCATTGGCTGAGCGAGGGCGCCCAGCCGACCGAGCGGGTGGCCAAGCTCCTCGCCGGAAGCGGGGCGATCGAGGAGTGGAAGTCCGGGGCACCGGCCGCCGCCGGCCCGGTCGCGGCCCCGGGGTCGTGAGCGACCCCGGCGCCCCCGTCGAAGCGAGCGAGCCCACCACAGACGAGGTGCCCGCCGGCGAGGTAGCCGCCGGTGAGGGAGCCGCCGGGAGCGCCGAGCCAGGTGCCGGGGCCTCGGGCGGGCGGGCACGTGCCGTGCTCTCCTACCTTGCCACCTCGTTGGTGGCGGACCCCGAGGCGGTGAGCATCGAGGAGTCGGCGGGCCGTGGCGTTACCCGCCTGTCGCTCAGCGTCGCCCCCGACGACATGGGCCGGGTGATCGGACGGAGAGGACGGGTCGCCCAGGCGATCCGCGCCGTGGTGCGGGCTGCGGCGGCGTCCGAGGGTAACGACGTGTCGGTCGACATCGTCGACTGACCTCGTCCCCGTGACCCCCGACCGCCTGGAGGTCGGCCGCGTCGTGAAGGCCCACGGCGTGCAGGGGCAGGTGGTGGTCGAGCTGGTCACCGACCGCCTCGAACGGGTGGCCCCCGGGGCTTCTCTCGCCACCTCCGAAGGCCGCCCCCTGGTGGTCCGCTCGTCCGGCCCGGCCCCGGCGACCGGCCGCCACCCGCGCTTCCTGGTCCGCTTCGAGGGGGTCGACGGGCGCGAGGGTGCCGAGGCGCTCGGCGGAGCGCTGCTCACCGCCTCCCCGATCCTCGACCCCGAGGCGCTGTGGGTGCACGAGCTGGTCGGCGCGACGGTGCGCGACCGCTCCGGCGCGAGCCTCGGGAGAGTCGTCGCGCTGGAGGCCAACCCGGCGAGCGACCTGCTCGTCTTGGACGGGGGCGCGCTCGTCCCACTTCGCTTCCTCGTGGAGCACCGCCCCGGCGAGCTGGTCGTCGACCTGCCGGCCGGCCTGCTCGAGCTGTACCAGGGCGAGCCCCGGTAGGCCGGAGGTGCGCATCGACCTGATCACGATGTTCCCCGGGCTGGTGGCCCCCTGGCTCGACGCCAGCCTCATCGGCCGGGCCCGCGCCGCCGGGCTGCTCGACCTGCGGGTCCACGACCTGCGCGCCGGTGCCGACGACCCGCACCGCTCGCTCGACGACGCCCCCTTCGGAGGGGGGGCCGGCATGGTGCTCTCACCCGAGCCGGTCTTCCGGGCCGTGGAGATAGCTGCTCCCGCCCGCCCCCTGTTGCTGCTGTCGCCGGGTGGGCGGCGCTTCGACCAGGCGCTCGCTGCCGAGCTCGCCGCCGGTGGGTCCCTCGGGCTGCTCTGCGCACGCTACGAGGGTGTCGACCAGCGGATCGCCGACCACCTGGTCGACGGTGAGCTGAGCCTCGGCGACTTCGTCCTCGCCGGTGGCGAGGTGGCCGCCCTGGCGGTGGTCGAGGCGGTCTGCCGGCTCGTGCCCGGGGTGCTCGGCAACGAGGAGTCCACTCGTGAGGAGAGCTTCGTCGACGGGCTGCTCGAGTACCCGCAGTACACCAGGCCGGCTGAGTTCAGGGGCTGGACGGTGCCCGAGGTCCTGCGCTCCGGCGACCACGCCAGGGTCGCCCGGTGGCGCCGCTCCCAGGCGCTCGCCCGCACCGTCGCCCGCCGGCCGGACCTGGTGGCGCGCCGGGGCGGCTTGTCGAGCGCCGAGCAGGAGCTGCTCGCCGAGGCGGACGGGGACCCGGCGGCGCCGGTTGGCTCCACCGGCGGGGGCCAGGTCGCGCCGGTGGCCGACGCCGGCGGGGGCCAGGCAGCGCCGGTGGCCGACGCCGGCGGGGATCGCCTATCCTTGAGCTCCCGCCGTCGAGCAGCGCCAGGAGCCAGCCCGCCATGAACCCGACCGACGTCGTCGACCAGGACAGCCTGCGCGACGACATCCCCGACTTCTTCCCCGGCGACACGCTCAAGGTCCACGTCAGGGTGGTGGAGGGCAACCGGGAGCGGGTCCAGGTGTTCCAGGGACCGGTCATCCGCCGCCAGGGCTCGGGGGTGCGGGAGACCTTCACCGTACGCAAGGTGAGCTTCGGGGTCGGAGTGGAGCGGACCTTCCCG
>JAKARG010000337.1 GCA_021819345.1 Actinomycetes bacterium
GCAACACCTTCTCACCGATCATCTTGCTACCTTTCGTAGGAGATGGACGACCGCGAACGGCCGGAGCGAAACTAGCCCGCTGCACCGCCGGCGGGGCGTCGGCCGGCGCGCTCACGCCGCCGGGGGGCGTCGGGCCGCCGGGGGGCGTCGGCCGCGGGCGCAGTCTGGCCGCCGCACGCTCACGCCGCCGGCGGTGCGGAGCCTCTCGCGGCCGCCAGGGCGGCACCGATCGCCGCCGCCAGCTCGTCGGGCGGAGCCGGTCGGGCTAGGAGGAAACCCTGGGCAGCGTCGCAGCCGATCTCGGCGAGCACCTCGAGCTGTCCGGTGGTCTCGACCCCCTCGGCAACCACTCGGAGCCCGAGGCCGTGGGCAAGGGCGATCACCGCCTCTACCAGCAGCCGGTCGGCGGGGTCGACACCGAGGCCGGCGACGAAGCTCCGGTCGACCTTGACCACGTCGACGGGCAGGCGCTTCAGGTAGGCGAGGGAGGAGTAGCCGGTGCCGAAGTCGTCGATCGCCACCTCCACGCCGGCGTCGCGCAGCGCCGCGAGCGCCCGGTAGGCGCCACGGTCGTCGGCACCGACGAGGGTGGTCTCGGTCAGCTCCACTCCCACCGCGCTCCCCGGTAGCCCCGAGGCGCTGCAAGCTGCGGCGAAGCGCCCGACCAGGTGCTCATCGCTCAGCTGCCTGGCGGTGAGGTTGACTGCGACCCGCGGCCGGGTGCCGGTCGTCTCGGGCCAGCTCGCAGCGTCGGCGATGGCACGCTCGATCACCCAGGAGCCCATCTCGATGATCAAACCGGATCGCTCGGCGATCGGGATGAAGCGGTCGGGCCCGACCAAGCCGACACCGGGTCGTTGCCAACGCAGGAGCGACTCACAGGCGAGCACCGTATGGCTCCCGAGGCCGACCACCGGCTGGTAGTGGAGCCGGAGCTGACCCTCCGATGCAGCCCCTTCGAGCGCCCGCCCGGTCTCGGACGCCTCCACGGCCACGGCGTGGGCGGCCTGGTCGTAGACCGCAGGCCGCCCGAGGTCCAAGGAGTGGCGCATGGCCCAGGTGGCCCCGCGTACCAGGGTGTCCGCGTCCTCGGCCCCGCCGGCGAAGGCGACGCCCACCCGCACCGGCACCGACAGCCTGCCCGCACCGGGAACCGCGATCGCCGCGGTGAACCGCTCGGCGATCGAGGCGGCGAGGTCGCGGACCGCCTCCTCCTCGTCGGCCTCGACCAGGACCCCGAGCCGCCCCCCGCTCAACCGGCCGAGCGGCGCCTCGGGACCGCAGCACTCCCCGAGGCGCCGGCCGGCCTCGGCGAGCAGGCCGGTGACCGCTTCGTCGCCCGCAGTTGAAGCCAGGTCCCCGAGGCCGCCGAGGCCGACGATCACCACCCCCACCGTGGTGGACCCACCTTCTCCCGCCGGTCGGGACCGGGGCCTCGACCTCGACCGGGCAGGGGAGCGGCGAGCCCGCACAAGGGCACCGGCCACCCGATCGGCGAAGAGCCGCCCGTTGGGCAGGCCGGTCTCTTCGTCGTAGAGGACCCGGCGGGCCAACTCGGAGTGGAGGCGCCGGGCCTCGGTCACGTCCTGCACCACCGCCAGGCACGCCGGCCTCCCGCCCCACTCGAGCAGGTGCGAGGTGACCTCCACGTCGATCCTGGTCCCGTCGGCCTTCAGGTGCCGCCACGTCCTGGAGCGCTCGAGGACCTCCCGCCGGCCGGCCAGTCGGCGCTCCATGTCGGCGAGGTCCTCGGGCGGCATGAGGTCGGCGATGGTCATGGCGAGCAGCTCGGCGCGCGAGTAGCCGTATAGGAGCTCGGCGGCCTCGTTCACTTCGAGCAACCGGAGGGTCTCCAGGTCGTAGACCCCCATCGGCAGCGGGTTGCCGGCGAGCAGCAACCGGAAAGCCCCCCGATTACCGCCGAGGCCTACCACCGGCCGTCTCGTCTCGGGATCACCTTCGGTTGCAGACATCGCCCCCCCACAGAGGTCGGGTCGGCCGGTGATGACTACTTCGACCACCAAGCGTAGCTACTCGAGCACTCGAGCCTCACATCTCCGGGACTGCTCGGTTACCGGAAGGAGACAGCACACCTCCGGTACTGCCCGGGTACCGGACGTGGAAGGAGAATGGGCAGGTCCCTGCCTCGGCCACCTCCATTCCTCCGGGGAGCCGGTCGGGCGCATAGGGAGGTCTTTCCCCCCTCACCCCGGCTCGGGCTGCGACCACCCGAAATGGTCCAGGGGCCCGGGACCCGCCCCGAGCCGCCAGCGGGCCCCGCCGGCGATCGCCCGGTGCACGAAGGTTCCGGCGGCGTCGATCGCCTCGAGCACCCCGCGGCCATCGGCCAGGCCGGCGGCGATGGCGGCCGAGAAGCTGCACCCCGAGCCGTGGGTGTCGGCGGTCGCCAGGCGGGGACGGCCGAAGCGATGGAGGGCGCCATCGTGCCAGACCACGTCGAGCGAGCGCGGCCCGGCGGCGTGGCCCCCCTTCACCACCACCGTGGTCCCCGACGCCTCGCCGAGCCGGCGGGCGAGGGCCTCCTGGTCGGCCGCCTCCTCCCCCCTGGCGCCGGCGAGCACCGCCGCCTCGGGGAGGTTGGGGGTGACCACCATCGCCAATCCGAGCAGCCGGGAGCGGTAGGCCGAGACCGCCGCCTCGGAGGCGAGCAGCGCCCCGGAGGAGGCGACCATCACCGGGTCGACGACCAGGTTGGGTAGCCGGCCGGCGGCCGCGAGCTCGGCGACCAGCTCGACGATGGCCGCCTCGGCGAGCATCCCGGTCTTGACCGCAGCCACCCCGAAGTCGTCGAGGACCGCTTCGACCTGGGCCAGGACCGCTTCGGGTGGGAGGGGATCGACCCGGCGGACCCCGGTGGTGTTCTGGGCGGTCACCGCGGTGATCGCAGTCGTACCGAAGACCCGGAGAGCTGCGAAGCTGCGCAGGTCGGCCTGGATGCCGGCCCCACCGCCGGAGTCGGAGCCGGCGATGCTCAGCGCGACGAGCGGCGTGGGATCTCCCGGCGAGCTCCTTCCGGGCCCCGACGCGGGGCTCACTGCTGGTCTCTCGCCGCGGCGAGGGCGTCGCAGAAGGCCGCGACGGCCGCCGCCGGGTCCTCGGCGCGCATCACCGCTCCCATCACCGCCACGCCGGCGGCTCCGGCCCGGATGCAGGCGGCCGCCCCGGCCGGGTCGATCCCTCCGAGGGCCCAGAGCGGCAGCGGGTGGCCGGCGAGGGCGCCCGGGCCGAGCGCCGGGCCGTACCCGGGCTTGGATGCGCTCTCGAAGATCGGCGAGAGCGTTGCGTAGTCGCACCCCTCGGCGGCGGCCCGGGCGACCTCGGCCCGATCGTGGCAGGAGCGGCCGACGAGCCCGGGGGCCCCGCACATGCTCCTCACCGGGAAGGGGTCGGCACCGGCCAGGTGCACCCCGCCGGCGGGGATGGTCGGGTCGGAGGCGACGACCAGGGTCCCACCCACTTCGCGAAGCAGCGCTCCGAGCTCCTCCGCGAGGGCTGCACGCTCGGCCCGGGGCAGGTGCTTCTCGCGCAGCACCAAGGCACGCGCCCCGCCGGCGACCGCGGCTGTCACCACCTCCACGAGGGGGTAGCGGGCGCCGGCGCCGTCGGTCAGCACCAGCAGGGGCGGGAGGACAGGGGCGGGTGCGGGGGCGGGTGCGGGGGCGGGTCCCGGTGCCGGTGCGAAGGCGGGTCTCGGGGCGGGGGCGGGTGCCGGTGCGGGGGCGGGGCCGGATGCGGGGGCAGGGGTGGGCTCCGGTGCGAAGGGGGGCTCGGATCCGGTGCCGACGCTCACAGATCTGCCAGTCCCACCGGCGAGGTGCTCGCCTCGGCGTACAACCGGCGGGGGATCCGCCCGGCCAGGTGGGCCAGACGCCCCGCATGCACGGCGGCGCCCATAGCCTCGGCCATCAGCTCGGGACGGCGAGCCCGGGTGACCGCCGAGGCGACGAGGACCGCGTCGCAGCCGAGCTCCATTGCGAGGGCGGCGTCCGAGGCGGTGCCAACTCCGGCGTCGAGGACGACCGGGACGCCCACCTGCTCCCGGATGATCGCCAGGTTGTAGGGGTTGCGGATGCCCATCCCGCTGCCG
>JAKARG010000338.1 GCA_021819345.1 Actinomycetes bacterium
CGGGAACCCCTCTGAACTTCTCGAAGGCCCATCGGGGGGCCTTTACCACTACGTAGTCGATGCTCGGCTCGAAGCTCGCCGGGGTCTCTCCGGTGACGTCGTTGCGGATCTCGTCGAGGGTGTAGCCGACCGCCAGGCGCGCCGCGATCTTGGCGATCGGGAACCCGGTCGCCTTCGAGGCGAGGGCGCTCGAGCGGCTCACCCTCGGGTTCATCTCGATCACCACCATCGTCCCGTCGGCCGGGTCGACGGCGAACTGGATGTTGGAGCCACCGGTCTCGACGCCGATCCGGCGGATGCAGGCGAAGGCGGCGTCGCGCATCGCCTGGTACTCGACGTCGGAGAGGGTCTGCGCGGGGGCCACGGTGATCGAGTCGCCGGTGTGGACGCCCATCGGGTCGAGGTTCTCGATCGAGCAGACGACCACGCAGTTGTCGGCCCGGTCGCGCATCACCTCGAGCTCGTACTCCTTCCACCCGGCGATCGAGCGCTCCACCAGGATCTCGCCGACCGGGCTGGCGTCGATGCCGAGCCCGGCGATCAGCTCGAGGTCCTCGGGCCCGGCAGCGACCCCGGTGCCCGCGCCCCCGAGGATGTAGGAGGGGCGCACGATGATCGGGTAGCCGATCTGCTCTCCGATCGCGATCGCCTCGGCGACGCTGTAGGCGAAGCCCGACTCGGGCACCGCCAGGCCGATCTCGAGCATCGCCGCCTTGAAGCGGTCCCGGTTCTCGGCCGTCGCGATCGCCTCGGCGTTGGCGCCGATCATCTCCACCCCGTAGCGGGCGAGGACCCCCGAGTCGTGCAGGCCGATCGCCAGGTTGAGCGCGGTCTGGCCGCCGAGGGTGGCGAGCAGGGCGTCGGGGCGCTCCCGGGCGATGATCGCCTCGAGCACCTCGGGGGTGAGCGGCTCGACGTAGGTGCGATCCGCGAGGTCCGGGTCGGTCATGATCGTCGCCGGGTTGGAGTTGGCGAGCACGACCCGATATCCCTCGGCGCGCAGCACCCGGCACGCCTGGGTGCCCGAGTAGTCGAACTCGCACGCCTGGCCGATGACGATCGGGCCCGAGCCGATCACGAGGATGCTCGCGAGGTCCTTGCGCCGGGGCATCAGAGGCCCTCCCCCCGGGCGAGGCGGGCGAGCCCCTCGAAGAGGTGCCCGGCGTCGTGGGGACCGGGCCCGGCCTCGGGGTGGTACTGGACCCCGAAGGCCCGCTCCCCCGGGCAGGCGATCCCCTCGACGATCCCGTCGTTCAAGTTGACGTGGGTGACGACTGCCCCCGGCACGTCGGCGACTGCGTAGTTGTGGTTCTGGCTCGTGATCTCCACCCTCCCGGTGGCGAGGTGGCGGACGGGGTGGTTGGCACCGTGGTGGCCGAAGGCGAGCTTGAAGGTCCGCCCTCCGAGGGCTGCTCCGAGCAGCTGGTGGCCGAGGCAGATCCCGAGCATCGGCACCTCACCGAGCAGCGACCGCACGGTCTCCACCGCCCAGCCGAGCGCAGCGGGGTCGCCGGGCCCGTTGGAGAGCAGCACCGCGTCGGGGGCGCCGGCGAGCACCTCGGCCGCAGGGGTGGTGGCGGGGACGACCTCGACGGTCGCGAGGCGGGCGAGGTGGCGCAGCATCGTCTGCTTGATCCCGAAGTCGTAGGCCACCACCCGCAGGGGGCCGTCGCCGAGCCGGTAGGGCTCGGGGGTGCTGACCACCCCGACCAGGTCCGCCCCGTCGGTGGGCGCCGCCGAGGCGGCTGCCGCCCGGATCCGCTCCACCCCCAGCTCGAGGGGCCCGAAGGCCCCGGGCAACGCTCCGCGCTCGCGCAGGTGTCGGGTGAGGCGCCGGGTGTCGACCCCGGCGATGCCCGGTAGCCGTCGCTCGGCGAGGAAGTCCGAGAGCGATCCGCTGGCCCGCCAGCTGCTCGGGCGCTCGGTCAGCTCCCGCAGCACCACGCCCTGCGCAGCGGGCCGGCGGCTCTCCGAGTCGTCGTCGCTCACCCCGTAGTTGCCGATGTGGGGATAGGTGAAGCAGACCACCTGGCCGGCGTAGGAGGGGTCGCTCAGGATCTCCTGGTAGCCGCTGAGCGCGGTGTTGAACACGATCTCCCCGGTCGCCGGCTCCCCGCCCCACCAGCCGACGGCCTCGCCCTCGAGCTCGGTGCCGTCGGCGAGCACGAGCAGCGCCGGCGGCCTCATCGGGTCGCCTCGCCGTCGACCACGACCGTCTCTCCGGCGGCCACGGTGTGGCGTACCCGGCCGACCAGCTCCCGGCCGGCGTAGGGGGTGTTGCGACTGCGGCTGGCGAGCGCGCCGGGCTCCACCCTCCAACGCTGCGCCGGGTCGATCACGCAGAGGTTGGCCGGCCGCCCGGCCTCGACCGGTCCACCCTGGGTGGCCCTGAGCCCGGCGATGCGCGCCGGTTGCCACGACAGCAGCGCGAGCACCGCCTCGATGCCGAGGTCGAGCTCGCCGAGCGCGAGCGGGAGGGCGGTCTCGAGGCCGAGCATCCCCGGCGGTGCCTCGTCGAAGGGCAGGTCCTTGGCCTCGGCGGGGTGGGGCGCGTGGTCGGTGGCGATCGCGTCGAGGGTCCCGTCGGCGAGCGCGCTGCGCAGGGCGGCGACGTCGGCTGGTCCCCGCAGCGGCGGGTTGACCTTGAACACCGCGTCGAAACCCGCCACTGCGGCGTCGGTGAGCGTGAAGTGGTGCGGGGCGACCTCGGCGGTGACCGGGACGCCGGCTGCCCTCGCCGCCCGGAGCAGCTCGATCGACCGGGCGGTCGAGAGGTGCAGCAGGTGCAGGCGGGCGCCGGTCAGCCGGCACAGGGCGATATCGCGGGCCACCATCAGCTCCTCCGCCTCTGCCGGCTGCCCCGGGATCCCGAGGCGGGAGGACCAGGCGCCCTCGTGCATGTGGCCGCCGGCGGCGAGCGCCTCGTCCTCGCAGTGCTCGGCGAGGGTGACACCGATCCCGCCGGCGTACTCGAGCGCCCGGCGCATGAGGCGGGCGTCCTGCACGCCCCGACCGTCGTCGGTGAACAGCCGCACCCCGAGCGCGGCCATCTCGGCCATCGGGGCGAGGCGGGTGCCCTCGCGCCCGAGGGTGATCGCCCCGGCGACCGCCACCTCGACACAGGCCCGCCGGCCGATCCCGAGGACCTGGGCGACGACGGCTGCGGAGTCGATCGCCGGCTCGGTGTTGGGCATCGCCACGAGGGCGGTGTAGCCGCCGAGGGCGCCGGCACGAGCCCCGGTCTCGATCGTCTCGGCCTCCTCCCGCCCCGGCTCGCGCAGGTGGGTGTGGATGTCGACCAGCCCGGGGGCGACCACGCAGCCCGAGGCGTCGAGCTGCGCCGAGCCGGCAGGCGCTTCGAGCCCCTCTCCGACCGCGACGACCACTCCGCCGGCGACCACCACGTCGGCGCGCCGCGACCCGTGCTGGTCGACGACGGTGCCCCCCCGGATGGCAACGGCTCTCGCCTCGGGCTCAGCCACGTTGCACCTCGGATGACGCCATCGCCCCCGCCCTTGCGGGCACTGCCACTGGCGGGTCGGGATCGGGCTGTGGCGACGGGGCGGTCCCCGAGCCGAGCAGCAGGTAGAGGACCGCCATGCGCACTGCGACGCCGTTGGCCACCTGGTGGGTGATGACCGAGGCGTCGGCCACCTCCGACGCGACCTCGACCCCCCGGTTGACCGGGCCGGGGTGCATGACCAGGGCATCGGGGCCGAGCCGCTCGGCACGCCGGCGGGTGAGGCCGTAGGTCGCGGTGTACTCCCGCAGCGACGGGAGCAGCGCCTCGGTCATCCGCTCGCGCTGGAGCCGCAGCAGGTAGACGACGTCGAGGCCCGGGATGATGGCATCGAGGTCGTGGCTCACCCGCACGCCCCAGCCGTCGAGCGACGGCGGGAGCAGGGTCGGCGGGGCGACGAGGGTCACCTCTGCGCCGAGGGCGCAGAAGGCCCGGATGCCCGAGCGGGCGACCCGGCTGTGGCGGACGTCGCCGACGATGCCCACCCGCAGCCCACCGAGCTCGGCGTCGAGGCCCCGGGAGCGCCGCTCGGTGGCGACGGTGTAGCAGTCGAGCAGCGCCTGGGTCGGGTGCTCGTGGGCC
>JAKARG010000339.1 GCA_021819345.1 Actinomycetes bacterium
GGGTCCGTGGTGGCCGTCCGGCCGCCGCCCGGCGACGGTCCTCTTGCTGGCGTGCGCCGAAGGCGTCGGCGACGGCCAGGTTGCGCACCACGATGGCGGCACACAGCCACAGAGCCATGGGGGAGAGCCCCATAACCCGGCACCAGCCCCGTGCCACATCGATGGTGGCGGGGTCCTTCACCCGTGCGTTGGCGCGCTCGGCGGCCGAGCGCCTCGCGTAGGAGCGTCGCCACGCCGGCCCTGGGTAGTCGTGGCGCTGGGCGGTCTTGGCGTTGACCGAGGGCGGCACGGTGATGGTCTGCTGCGTGCAGCAGGCCGGGGCGTGCTCGGGAGGAGAGAGGATCTCGGGACGGGAGAGGGGGAGCGCCATGGATGCCTCCCGCAGCGGGCAGCGGACCTTGCCCATGGCCGCAGGGCAGGTGACCCGGTGGTAGCCGTCTTCGTCGTCGGTGCTGGTGCGCCCGAGCTTGTAGCGAAAGAGCTCACCTGCCCGTCCGTCGTGAGCCGAGGTCTCCTCGGCGCTCGCTCCCCGGGCGAGGGGTGCCTGGCCGAAGAGGCCGGTGGGCGTGGCCGGGCAGTAGCAGTTCCCGTGGTGCAAGACAGCCCCGGCATGGGTGCCCTGGGTGCCGCGGTCAGAGGGGTGCAGGTCGATCACGAGGCTCGCCCCGGCGGACCTGAGCGGCAGGGCGAAGTGCTCTGGCACCCGGTGGGCGTAGCCCGAGTCGGCGATGACGTCGCCGAGTGGGACGCCACCGACGGCCATCTGGGTGAGGACCCCGACCACGGGGGGGACCGGGTCGTGGTCGCAGCTGACGACGTTCATGCGCCGCACGAGCTCGGGGACCTCGTGGCCCGGGTCGTCTTCGACCATGGTGGCCAAGGACAGGTGGTAGCCGAAGAACAGCTCGTCGCGCTCGCCGGGCCCGCCGCCCTTCCTATGCCCCCAGGCGGCCTCTTGGTCTGCGTAGGCGCCTGTGGGCTTGGGGCACCTGGTGGAGAAGCTCTCGACGTCGGTCCAGTCGACCGCCAGCGAGCGCGATGCGTCCTTGCGGGGATCTTCGACCGATGCCTCCACCAGGGCGTCGGCGACCTCTTGGAGCACCTGGGCCGGCTGGCCGTCGGGGTGTTGCTTTGCGAGCGCGCTCACGACCAGGTGAAAGGTTCTCTCCACCTGGCGATAGGTGAGGGTGTGGGGACCCCTTCGCCAGTCGACGTCGACGCCGAGACGCCGGCGGTCCTCTTCTCCGAGCCCGACGAGCGCCGCGTGGAGGCGCACGAGGTGTGCAGGGCGACCGTCTGCCTGGCAGAGGAGCATGCCGAGGGCGAGGGTGCGCACGCAGAGCTGGCGGGGACGGACGCCCACAGCCAGGAGCACTTCGATGCGCCCGGCGATCCCAGAGGCGTCGACGACGGCCTCTGCGCGTGCGAGCTCGACGCTCACCGCCCGGCTCCGAGGAGGCGCACCGCCTCGTCGAGGCCCACGCCTGGCAGCTCGGCCACGACGTCGCCGAGGCGCTGGGAGCAGGTGATGCCCGCTGCGTCCATGAAGGCCCGCAGGCCGATCGCCCCGGCCACCTCGGTGAGCCAGGTGGCCCTCAGGCGGGCGACCTCGAGGCGGGGGAGATCTCTCCCGCCACAAAGAGAAGCGGTGAGCGGCGTGGTCACGTTGCGCCTGCTCACAGATGTCCCCCCGATCACCAGGCGCCCGCCGGCGAACCGGGCGGCTCCGACGAGACGGTCGTGGTAGGAGGCGAGCACCGGCACCACCCGGGGAGCGCGCCCTGCGCGCACCTCCACCACCACCCCGCCCGGCCGCACGGCGACGTCGGTGCCACAGACGGCCTTCAAGTCCGCGCCCACGAGCCCAGCACCAGCCCCCAGGCAGACGAGCGCGCCGGCGCGCATGCGCCGGGCCTCGGTCCCCTGGGCGTCTGCCAGGGCGAGGTAGCCGGCGATCTCGGCCCTCGTGTAGGGCTGCTTCGCCCGTTCGCGACCGAGCCACACAGGCGGCGGAGCCGGCTGGAGCGCCCGGGCGATGGCGCGCAGGTTGGTGCGCACCGTGCGGCGCGTGGGCCCAGACATCACTGTCACCCCAGGCGCACAGCAGCGCTCGATCACCGAGGGGTGCAGCGCCACCTCGGCCGACAGGTCGAGGCCGACGGACTCGCAGAACGCCCCGAGGCGCGACGCGGCGAAGAGGAAGGCCTTGGCCCGGTTGGCGCTCTCAGGGGCCGCTCGAGCCGTCACCTCCTTCGCGAAGGCGGCAGCGCCCGCAGGCACCGTGCGAGGGGCGAACCCCTCGATGGCCGCCTGGACCTGTGGCGGTGCGGACCTGGCAGGGATGCGCGGCACAGTCGTACTGCATATATACAGTACGATACGCTCTTGGGGGTGGATGCTCCCTGGGAGGATGAGGCGTGGCGTTGAGCGGCGAGCAGAAGGCAGAGGCTCGGGCGATCGCCACCGAGCTTGCCGCCATCGCCCGGAGCGCCAAGGTCCTGCCCGGCTCGCTCACCTCTCGGCGCACCCGTTGCGGACGAGTGGGCTGTAGGTGCATGGCGGACCCGCCGGAGCCTCACGGTCCCTACTGGCAGTGGACCAGAAAGGTGGCCACCCGGACCGTCTGCCGCTGGTTCGGCGCGGACCAGGCAGCCGACTACAGGACCTGGTTGTCCAACGACCGGCGCCTGCACGAGCTTGTCGCCCGATTGGAGGCCATCGGTGTCGCGGCCGTCGAGACCGACTCACGCTCGGTCCGCCGTTCTCGCGGGCGCAAACCGGCTCCGCCTGCCTGATCGCTGTGGGTCCCCGGCGCTTATCCCGTGGGTGGGCCACCGATCACGTCGCATCGCCCCTGGTCAAGCCCAAACGTGAACACCTCACGAACGAGGTCTTCACGTTTCAGTGGGGGCCCACTTCACGTTTCGAGCTGTCGTCATCCTGCCAGAGGGCTGTGACGGGCCGCGTCGTCGGCGTGTGGCGCTGTGGCGACCGCCGGACCAGCTCAAGCCGTCATGGGGCCGCGTCCAGGTCACGGGTTCCGGCGCTCCTGGGGAAGCGTCACCGACTACGGCGGTGCGTTCGCCGATGCTCCGACGAGGTCGGAGATGGTGGTCCGCCGGCGCCGCCGGGTCCGTGGTGGCCGTCCGGCCGCCGCCCGGCGACGGTCCTCTTGCTGGCGTGCGCCGAAGGCGTCGGCGACGGCCAGGTTGCGCACCACGATGGCGGGCCGGGTGCGGCGGCTAGGCCTCCAGTGGGCACCCGATCCGACCCGACCCACCGACTTGCCGGTGAGTCGTCAGTCCGGTTCTGTCAGCCGGTAACCCGCCCCCCTGATCGTCTGGATCAGCGGCGGCAGCCCCGGAGCGTCCAGCTTGCGCCTCAGGTAGCCGACGTAGACGTCCACCACGTTGGAGCCGGGATCGAAGCTGTAGTCCCACACGTGGCTGAGGATCTGCGCCCGGGAGAGGACCTGGTGGGGGTGGCGCATGAACAGCTCCAGGATCGCCCATTCGCGCGGCGACAGCTCCACCCGGCGCCCATCCCGGTGCGCCACCTTGGTGAGAAGGTCCAGCCGGAGGTCCCCCACGACCAGCTCCGTCGCCGCCGGTTGCGCTGTCGTGCGGAGGGCAGCGCGTATCCGGGCCAGCAGCTCGTCGAAGGAGAACGGCTTGGTGACATAGTCGTTGGCTCCGGCGTCCAGCCCCGCCACCTTGTCGTGCACCTCCGACTTGGCCGTGAGGATGATCACCGGCATCCGCATGCCCCTGGCCCGCATCCAGCGCAGCAACGTCTCGCCGCTCCCGTCCGGGAGCCGCAGATCGAGCAGGACCAGGTCGATGCTGCCCGGATCGGCGTCCAGGCAGCCGCGGGCGGCCCCGGCGCTCCGGGCGGGGACCACCGCGTGCCCCTCGGCGCGCAGGCCCTTGTCCAGGAAGGAGACGATGCCGTCGTCGTCCTCCACGATGAGCACCCTCATGGTTCAGGGACCGTCCAGCGGTTCGACCGTCGCGCCCCTCGGGGACAGGGCGAGTCGCATCACGATCCTCGCCCCCCCGAGCGGGGACTCGCCGACCAGGGTGCGCCCGCCGTGGGCGC
>JAKARG010000340.1 GCA_021819345.1 Actinomycetes bacterium
CCCGACCCCCCAGTGCTAGCGCCCGGCACGCCTCTGCCAGCGAGTGGCCTTCAGCATCTTCTTGTGCTTCTTCTTGCGCATGCGCTTGCGGCGCTTCTTGATGAGGGATCCCATGCCGACCGGGCAACATAGCCGCTCGGGAGGTGGGATGCGAGCGAGGGGCTGCTCGGGCGGCCCGGTGGCGGGGTCAGCGCCTGGCTCATCCTGGTCTCGTCTCGGGACGTGGGACGCCGACGCGGGGACCGGCAGCGGCGCCCTCCGGCCAGCGGCGGCGAGAGACGATGGAGAGCTTGCGCAGCAGGGAGATTGCCCCAGGGTCGTCGTCGCCGGGACGGGTCTCGAGTGAGCCGTCGGCAACCATCGAAGACAGGAGCTCCCTACCGACCTCGGTGCGCACGATGGTGAGGGTCCAGTCGTTCCACGCCCCGATCCCCCCGGTGGAGATGTCGGCATGCTCCGCGGCGAAGTCGGGGCAGGACTTGCAACCCTCCCGGGTCCAGGCGTGGCACTCCTTCAGAGGGACCTCGTGGTAGGACCCGTCGCGCATCCAGATCTGGAACACCCCCTTTATGTTCATCTTGACCATCTCCTCGCGGGCGAGGCCGTAACGGGCCTCGAACAGCTCGGGGAAGATCGAGTCGTCGAAGGTCTTGGAGCAGAGCAGGCCGATCGACAGGGCCAGCCTCCGCCCCGGCTTGCCGGCCTTGCGCGCACGCATCACCGCCGGCACCGATGCCTGGCAGCTCATCCCGACCACTGCGAGGCGCTCGCCGCCTCCGGCGACGGCTTCTGCGTAGGCGAGCGTGTTCGCCGAGTAGGTGTAGCGGGAGCCTGCCGCGGCGAGCACCTCCGCCCGGGTGCGGGCCACTCCCGGCACTGCGCGCCAGGAGCGACCATCTCCTTCCAGGTAGGAGACGAGGGCTGCGTCGATCCTGTCGTGCTCCAGGCACCAGGCGAGAAGGGCCGAGACCAGCCCACCGTCCTGGCCCGCCTCGCGTAGCTCGGGGTCGGTGGCCCGGGCGAGGAGGACGTCGCCGGCGATCCCCGCAGGCTCCTCGGGGAGCCGTTCCCTGCCGTGCAGGTGGGTGTCGATGTCGGACTCCCAGGAGCGGAACCGCGGGCACGCGCGGGTACAGCTCGTGCAGCCCCGGTCCCCGTGCCCGCAACCTCCGGGCCCTCCCTCTTGCTCGAGGTGGAAGGGCCGGTAGGCACCGCCGCCGGTGTCGTAGCCGAGGACGTCGTGGGGGCAGGAGACGATGCAGCCGGCGCACCCGGTGCACAACCCAGTGGTGACCACCTCCTCGAACAGCTCGGCCCAGTGGGCTCTCCAGCGCTCGCGTGCCACCCTGGGCGGCGCGTCGGGAGGGACGGTCGTCATGCTCCGACCATAGGCGGCGCCCGGATCGGAAGGTGGCTGGAGCCACGAGGCCCGGCTGGAGCCGCAGGGCCCGGCTGGAGCCGCAGGGCCCGGCTGGATCCACGAGCGCCGATAGCGTTGGCGGGCCATGCCCGGAGCACCTGTCGCACAGAAGGGGATCAGCCGGAGGCTGACCCTCGTGCTCGCCGTCGCCTGCGGGTTGGCGGCCGCCGACCTCTACTACGCACAGCCGCTCCTGTCGACGATCGCCGTCGGGCTCGGTGTGGGCTCGGGCACCGCCGGGCTCGTCGTGACGTTGTCGCAGATCGGTTACGCCGCCGGTCTCGCCCTGCTCGTGCCCGCCGGCGACATGCTCGACCGCCGACGGCTGGTGCCGGTGATGTTGCTGCTCACCGCCGTCGCTCTCGCCGGTTCGGCTGCGGCTCCGACTGCGGCGGTCCTGATTGGCCTCGCCGCCCTGGTCGGGGTCGGTTCGGTGGCCGCTCAGGTGCTCGTCCCACTGGCGGCGTCGCTGGCTGCCGACGACGAGCGGGGACGGGTGGTCGGCACCGTGATGAGCGGGCTGCTGCTCGGGATCCTCCTGGCCAGGACGGGATCGGGCCTGGTGGCCGGGGTGAGCAGCTGGCGGGTGGTCTACGTCGCTGCTGCTTCAGTGGTTGCCATCCTCGCGGGTGTGCTCTGGAGGACTCTCCCCGAAGAGCTGCCCCGGCCCCGCCCCGGGTACCCGCACCTGCTCCGCTCGACGGTCTCGCTGTGGCTGTCGGAACCCGTGCTGCGGCGCCGGTCGCTGCTCGGCGGTCTCGGGTTCGCCGCTTTCTCCGTGTTCTGGACGACCATGGCCTTCCTGCTCGCCGGGCCGCCCTACCATTACTCCGACACGGTGATCGGGTTGTTCGGTCTGGTCGGGGCGGCCGGGGCGCTCTGCGCGAACGCCGCCGGCCGCCTTGCCGACCGTGGCAACGACGCTCCGGCCACCCTCGTCTTCGCGGTGGCGATCGCAGTGTCGTTCTTGGCCATCTGGTTCGGTCGCCACTCACTGCTCGCCCTGATCGTGGGCATCGCAGTGCTGGACGTCGGAGTCCAGGGCCTGCAGGTGACCAACCAGAGCGTCATCTACCGGCTGGCTCCGGAGGCCCGCAGCCGGATCAACGCCTCCTACATGGTCTGCTACTTCGTCGGCGGTGCCGGCGGCTCGGCGATCGCCGCAGCCCTCTACCAGTCGTCGGGCTGGGCTGCAGTCTGCCTGTTGGGGGCGGCCGTAGGTGTGCTCGCCGTGGTCGTCTCTCTGGCGACCGGCGTCCGGCGTCAGCTCCAGGTGACCTAGCCGGCGGGCCTGCCGGCCCTTTCGTCCCTCGCGCTCGAGGCCCAGTGCCGCTCTCGGCTCCACCGGCTCGTGCCCGACACGACGCCGATCCCGAGATGGCGAAGGACCCCAACGGGCTGTAGCGCAAGCTGCGCGCTCGGGATGGATTGGTCTTCGACTCCCTCTACGGAGCCCACGTGCTGAGCCGCTACGAGGACGCTTCCCGTTTGCTACGCGACGCGCGCTGCTCCTCCCGGCGGGCTCCGAGGGCTGGCAGAGGGGTTGCGTGAGGCCGGTCGGCGCTCCGTGGGAGCCAACGCCGCCGGTCACTGGCAGCGCCAGCCACCGCTGCCGTTGGCGGGGGCTCGACTCCGGCGGCGAGCGACGTAGCCTCAGGGCATCGCTCGGCCGGGAGGACGCCAGTGAGGCTCGCTACTGTTCGCACGCCTTCGGGCACCGCTGCTGTCCGGTTGGAGGCCGACGGTGCGGTCCATCTCGGGGCGAGCGACGTCGGGGCGCTGCTAGCCGACCCGGACTGGCGGCACCGGGCGGCGTCGGCAGCGGGGGAGCGCCTCGATCCTTCTGGCCTGGACTTCGCGCCCGTGGTGCCCCGACCCGAGAAGATCGTCTGCGTCGGGCTCAACTACCGCAACCACATCGAGGAGATGGGCCACGAGCTGCCTTCTCATCCCACCCTTTTCGCCAAGTACCCGCCGGCGCTGATCGGCGCGGGTGACGACCTGGTCCTGCCGGCTGTCTCGGAGCAGGTGGACTGGGAAGCCGAGCTGGCAGTGGTGGTCGGTAGCCCGGTGCGCCATGCCGGGGAGGCCGAGGCCCGCGCGGCCATCGCCGGGCTCACCGTCTTGAACGACATCACCGCCCGGGACTGGCAGGGCAGGACGCTGCAGTGGCTCCAGGGGAAGACCTTCGAGGCGACCACTCCGCTCGGGCCGGCTCTGGTGACGAGCGACGAGGTGGGCATCGACGCCGGGATGCGGATCTCCGCGAGCGTGAACGGCGAGGTCGTGCAAGACGACGACACCTCCAACCTGCTGTTCGGCCCGGTCGAGCTGGTCTGCTACATCTCGACCTTCGTCACCCTCCGACCGGGAGACCTGATCGCCACCGGCACCCCGGCCGGCGTCGGCCACGGGCGGAGACCTCCCCGGTACCTGAGAGACGGTGACGTGCTCACCACCTCGGTCGAGGGCCTCGGGGAGTGCCGCAACATCTGCCGGCGGGAGGCGGTGGCCGGCCGCTGAGCCGGCTCGGGGTACCGTCTCGGGGAATGCCCCGCCAGCCGGCGCCTGTTGACCATTCCATAACCATGTCCTACACGAGCCTTGGTGCCGGGTCGCGGGCGGGGCTACCGTCCGAGCCGCAGGCTTTGGTCCGCTCGCCTACCGCTG
>JAKARG010000341.1 GCA_021819345.1 Actinomycetes bacterium
GACGCCGTCGCCAACCACGCTTGCGCCTACGAGAGCGCCGGCGCCCTCGTGGACCCCCCGAACAGCTCCTCCGCCCTCGACCCGACGACGCCGCCTACCGTCGACGGCCAGATGCTCTCGGTGCCGGTGCAGCTGCCCGACTGCGGCACCTACGAGGTCGGCCCGGTCCTCCCCGGCACCGTCGTCCACCCACCCCCGCCGGCGTCGGGGACGCTCTGAAACCGAACGGGAACCACTGCGCAGGTACCTCCGGAAGCCGGGGCGCTGGCCGACCGGCACCTACACTGAGCCGCGTGGCGCAGCTCGAGGTAGGTGCAGAGGCCCCAGGGTTCGCCCTCGCCGACCGCAACGGCGAGACGGTGAGGCTCTCGGACCTGGCCGGGAAGCGTGTCCTCGTCTACTTCTACCCCAAGGCCGACACCCCGGGCTGCACGACCCAGGCCGTCGGGCTGCAGGAGGTGCTCGGTCGGCTCGGCGACACAGAGGTCGTCGGGATCAGCCCCGACCCACCCGAGCGGCTCGCCCGCTTCGCCGAGAAGCACTCCCTGTCGTTCCACCTGCTCTCCGATCCCGACCACGCAGTCGCAGAGGCCTACGGGGTATGGGTTGAGCGATCGATGTACGGGAAGAGGTACATGGGGATCCAGCGCTCGGCCTTCCTCGTCGGCGCCGGCGGCCGCCTCGAGCAGGCCTGGTACAAGGTGAGCCCCAAGGACACCGCAGCCAAGCTGCTGAGAGCTGTCGCTCCCAACGCCTGAAGCTCGCAGAGCGGCCCGGCCCGCTCGAAGCGACCGGGGTGGCACTAGCTTCGACCGAGTGCCCGTCGCCCCCGATCCGACCAGCGCCTACCCGAGACCCGAGTGGACGGGCCCGCAGGAGCCACCCGGCGAGGGACCCGCCGACCTGGCCTTCGGAGCGTTCAGCGGCTCCGGGCCGTGGGTGCTCGACCCGTCTGCGCTGACCTGGACGACAGGGATCGACGAGCTGCGCGCCAGGGTCGCAGCCCAGGTCCCCCCGCTGCTGCGCAAGAGGAGCGTTCCTCCGGTGCCCCGCCTGCTTCGCACTGGTGCCGAGCTGGGCAGCGCCATCGGTGCCTGGCGCCTGCTCGACCTGCCCAGCTCGCGCCGCCGAGGCGACCCGGCGATCAGCCGGGCCGGGGTGTCGCGACGCCTTCGCAAGGGCTTCGAGCGTCTGGGGCCGACCTACATCAAGCTCGGCCAGATCATCTCCTCGGGCGAGGGGCTCTTCCCCGTCGAGCTGGTAGCCGAGATGCGCCTGCTGCGCGACCAGGTCCCGCCCGAGCCCTTCGAGGAGGTCCGTCGGGTGGTCGAGTCCGACCTCGGTCGCCCCCTCTCGGACCTCTTCAGCTCCTTCGAGCGAGAGCCACTCGCCGCAGCGTCGATCGCCCAGGTGCACTCCGCCACCCTGGCGACCGGCGAGCAAGTGGTGGTGAAGGTCCAACGCCCGCAGGTGGCCGACCTGGTGCGCAGGGACCTGGCGGCGATGAGCTGGATCGCTCCTGCGCTCATCGGCCGGATCCCGGTGGCCGCTCTCGCCAACCCGCCGGCGCTGGTGGAGCTGTTCGCCGAGACGATACTCGAGGAGCTCGACTTCCGCCTGGAAGCCTCGAACATGCTCGACGTGGCCCGGGTGCTCGCCTCGAGCGGTCAGCGCTCGGTGGTGGTGCCGAGGCCCCATCCCCACCTCGTCACCCGCCGGGTGCTCGTGATGGAGCGCCTGGAGGGCTTCTCCTTCGACGACGTCGAGGGGATGCGCCGCGCGGGCATCGACACCGAGGCCGTGGTGCGAGCGCTCATCATCTCCTTCCTCGAAGGCGCGACGCTCCACGGAGTGTTCCACGGCGACCTGCACGGGGGGAACCTCTTCGTCCAAGCCGACGGCCGGGTAGCGCTGCTCGACTACGGGATCACCGGCCGGCTGGACGAGCCACGACGCCTGGCGTTCCTCCGGATGCTGATGGGCGGCAGCCTCAACGACCCCCGCATGCAGCTGGCCGCGCTCCGAGACCTCGGGGCGCTCCCGCCGGACACCGACCTCGAGGCGGTGATCGTCGACCTCGGCCTCGACCAGCCGACCGACGACCCGACCGCCATGGACCCCGAACAGCTCATGCGCGAGGTCCGGGAGGTGACCAAGCGCCTCCTCGCCTACGGAGCGCGCTTCCCCAAGGTCCTGATGCTGTTCGTGAAGGACATGCTCTTCGTCGACGGGGCCCTCGCCACGCTCGCCCCCGACGTCGACCTGTTCGCCGAGATCACGAGGATCGCCACCTACTTCACCCTGCGCCACGGCCAGCAGATCGCCGGCGAGATCGGCATCGACCCCCGCGACAACCCCGTCGACCTCGAGGGCGTGCGGGCTGCGATCGGGGTGAGCTCCGACGTCGACCGGCTCACCTATCGGGAGCTCCAGGCCCGGCGGGAGCTGATCCGCCGGCGGATGGGCGAGCACCGCCAGCGAGCCCATCGCTGAACCCCAGGCGGGCCATCCGATCGAGGACTCAGGCACCCCCGCGCTCCGGCGTTGGGGCGTCAGGCGCCTGCGAGCCTACTTACCGCCACCGCAACCTCACCGGTGAACCAAGAGCACTGCTCGGCAGCGACGACCACTTCGAGAGGAACGCCCGAGCGCAGGTAGACCCTGTGGGTCGAGCACACGCCCGATCCGGTGAACAGCTCCACGATCGACTGGTCGACGAAGATCGAGACCTCTCCCCCTGTCTCGACATCAGCGCTCGACAGCACGCAGCTGTAGGCTTCGCGAGCCTGACCCCCCGGTCCCAGGCCGCCCCGAAGATGAGTCCGCAGCTCGCGGTTCCCGGAGTCGACGCAGAACGTCACGAGGTCGTCGTTCGACCCGGCCTCTCGGAGCCTCAGGCTCCCCGCTCCGGACAGCTCCTCGATCCGGACGCGAACCCTCGCTGACTGGCCTTCGACTACGACAGAGGTACTGTCAGAAGGTCCCAGGCGAAAGTGCGAAGTGCCTCGCTCGAGGAAGAGGCGGCCCTCGTCGATTGCGGGAGACACCGCCACCGACCCGTCCCCTCGGAGGGCAACCCGCCTCGGCATGGTGAGCACTCCGGCCCAGCGCAGCTGGCCCGCGGCCCTCTCACCACCGCCCTCCCTGGACCAGCCCAACACGGTCCACTGCCCCGAGGCATCGACGAACGCAGTTGGCGCGTAGTACTCGCCTCCTTCGTCCAGACGGCCCCAACGCTCCGGGATGAGCTCACCCGTAGCGGCGTCTCGAGGGCCCGTAGCCCACTGGACCGAGTCGGGCTCGCCGTTCCTCCAGACGGATACGACCAGCACCCACTTGTCGTCGACCGGGAAGAGCTGGGGGCACTCCCAGATCTCCTCCAGTCCACCTCCAGGTCCTCCGCCGGCAACACCAGCCGCGACGAGACCAGCGAACCGCCAGGTCCGGAGGTCTTCGCTGCAGTAGGAGAAAACGCCTCCACCAACGCCCCGGATTCCCCCTCCCACCAGCATCTCCCACCGTGCATGCACCCTCCGGACGAACGGGTCACGAAACGCAAGCAGGTCGAAGCCCGGCGGAGGAACGTTTCGCACTTGCCGCAGTGGGTCCTTGTTCCAGTACAGGAGGTCCCGACAGCCGACGGCCACGGAGATACCCGTCTCGGACGATGCCTCACTCTTGAGAGACGAGCAGAAGATGAGTGGCTCTTGGCTGTCATCGAATACCAGCGAGCCCGTCCAGCAGCCCACGTCGCCCTCCCCTGGTCAAGGGCGGGCGGCTGTTGGTCGAACTGCACGAAGTTCGGGGTCTCAACATGACCCCAGTGCATCCGAGGAAACCAAACCGGCTCCTCGGGGTTGTACTGGAAGAACAAGTGGTAGGTGTCCCCGACGAGCGTCACGCAGTGCGGATCGTTCAACCATCCCGATGGGGCACTCCAATGCCGTCGTGGCCGTCCGGGCTCCCGCACGTCACTCCCACCTCGCCCCGGTCTCCCCGACCCGATCAGGCCCAGATCGCCACACCGGTCGAGGGGTCGAAGAACTGCATCCGCTCGGTGTCCACCTCGAAGCG
>JAKARG010000342.1 GCA_021819345.1 Actinomycetes bacterium
ATGCCGCGCCGTGCTCTTCGCCCAACTCGTTGACGACCCCTCCGCCCATCCCGATCGATTCCCGACCGACGAAGCCCAGGAGCAAGAGCGTCAGCGGCTCTTCCGGCTGATCGAACGGCTCGTCCCCTGGGAAGCCACCCAGGACGAGAAGGTCCTCAACGAGGCACGCGAGGAGATCCGGCGCTCCTGCGGGGACACACCCCCAGAGGTCCTCGATCCGTTCTGCGGCGGCGGGTCGATCCCTCTCGAAGCGCAACGTCTCGGCCTCGTCGCTCGCGGAAGCGACCTCAACCCAGTTGCTGTGCTCATCACTAAAGCGCTCATCGAACTGCCAGCCCGTTTCGCCGACCAGCCACCCATCCACCCACGAGACGGGGACGGACGCCTCGCCGTCCAGTCTTGGCGCGGTGCACAGGGCCTCGCCGAAGACGTCCGCTACTACGGCGCGTGGATGCACGAAGAAGCACAGCGGCGTATCGGTCATCTCTACCCTCCGGCAACGCTGTCCGATGGGCGCAAGGCCACCGTCATCGCCTGGATCTGGGCTCGCACCGTCACCTGTCCCAACCCGGCCTGCCGAGCCACGATGCCGCTCGTCCGCTCCTTCTGGCTCGGCAAGAAGAAGGGCAAGGAGACCTGGGTCCGGCCTGTCGTAGAGGGAGGCTCAGTCCGCTTCGAAATCGGCCACGGTCCAGCCGGTCCCCCCATCGAAGGGACCGTCTCTCGCACGGGCGCCACCTGCCTTACTTGCAACACGCCAGTCCCCCTCCCTCATGTACGAGCCGAGGGCAAGGCCGGGCGAATGGGGTCACAGCTCATGGCCGTTGTCGCCGAAGGCAGCCGACAGCGCATCTACCTACCACCGGATCCCGAACACGAGAAAGCAGGCGACGCTCCTCCGCCCGAAGGTGCGCCAGATGCGGAGATCCCATACAACCCTCGGTACCTGACGGCTCCGAACTACGGAATGACCCATCACGCCGACCTCTTCACCAGCCGGCAGTTGAGTGCGCTTTTGGCGTTCTCTGATCTTGTGGGTACGGCAAGAGGCCACCTTCTTGATGTCGGGGCCACGCGGGATTACGCCGATGCTGTGGCCACCTACTTAACGTTCCTGGTTGGCAAGCTAGCCGACCGAAACTCGGCCATCTGCACGTGGGACAGCAGTCCCAGCAAGGAAACCCCTAGAAGCACCTTTGCCCGTCAGGCGATCCCGATGAACTGGGACTTCGCCGAGGGGAACCCCTTCGCTCAGGCAAGCGGAAACTTCGGTGATGCCGTCAAATTCGAGGCAGAAGCAATTGAACGACTGCCCGTCGGTACCGGAAGCGCGGTCCAGGCAGACGTCACGAGTGGAGGGAATCCGTTCACCGGGGTGATTTCAACCGACCCTCCCTACTATGACAATGTCGGCTACGCAGACCTCTCCGATTTCTTCTATGTGTGGCTCCGCCTATCCCTAGCTAAAATCTATCCCGCTCTCTTTTCTACCGTACTCACGCCGAAGGCAGCCGAACTCGTTGCGGACCCGTTTCGCAGCGGCGGCGACCAAGGTGGGGCGGAGCGGCGGTTCGAGGAGGGTTTCGAGCGCGCATTCGCCAAGCTCAAACAGTCGTCTGACGCCCAATACCCGCTCACTGTGTTCTACGCCTTCCGACAATCCGAACATGATGACAACGGCGTTGCCTCCACTGGCTGGGAGACCATGCTCGCCGGGCTCCTTCGCGCAGGCTTCGCCGTAACCGCAACTTGGCCGATGCGCACCGAACTTGGTAACCGGATGCGCAACCACGCGAGCAACGCGCTCGCTTCTTCCATTGTTCTCGCCTGCCGGCCTCGCAGCGAGACGGCCGGGATCACGGACCGACGGGGCTTTCTGGCCGCACTTCATGCAGAGCTGCCCAAGGCGCTGCGGGAGCTTCAACAGGGCAACATCGCTCCAGTCGACCTCGCCCAGGCGGCGATCGGGCCCGGGATGGCGGTGTTCTCCCGTTACGTCAAGGTGGTTGAGCCGTCCGGTGAGGCGATGCCAGTGCGCATTGCGCTTGGGTTGATCAACCAAGTGCTCGACGAGGTGCTGGCGGAGCAGGAGGGGGAGTTCGACGCCGATACCCGCTTTGCCATCAAGTGGTTCGAGCAGTACGGCTTCGAAGGGGCCGGTTATGACCCCGCTGAAGGGCTCGCTCGGGCGATGAACGTGTCGGTGAAGGGGCTGGAGGATGCGGGCATCCTCGTCGCCAGAGGCGGTCGGGTACGCCTGCTGCGCCGTGGCGAGCTGGCCGCGGACTGGGACCCGGCGACCGACACACGAATGCCGGTGTGGGAGGTGACCCAGCAGCTGGTTCGAGCGTTGTGGGACGAGGGCAGCGAGGCGAAGGCCGGTGACCTCGTCCGCCGCCTCGGGGGGATCGGGGAGGTTGCCCGGGATCTCGCCTACCGGCTCTATGCGATCTGTGAGCGGCGCGGCTGGGCGGACGACGCGTTGGGGTTCAACGCGCTGGTCACCTCATGGCCCGAGATCGCCCGTCGGGCCGCGTCGCCGGCGCCGGTTCAACAGGAGCTTGGCCAATGAGCTCGGTCGCCTACGAGGTGCGAGGCGGCAGGGCCATCTACGACGGCCGGACGTTGGCCGAATGGGTGCCCCACCTCCTTCAGGTGCTGGTCGCCGAGGCAGCGCCGCTGCAGGTGATCCTGTTCGGCTCAGTCGCCCGAGGTGACGATGGGCCGGACTCTGATATCGACCTCATGGTGGTGCTCGCCTCACTCGACTACTCGAGGCGCCACGACATCGAGGCGACGCTTCGCCGCTCGCTGCCAGCAGCGGTGCCTGTCCAGATCTTCGTCACCGACGAGCGTGAGTGCACTCGACGCCGTGACGTCGTCGGCTCGATGCACTACTGGCCGCTGCGGGAAGGGCGGGTCGTCTATGCGCGAGTTGCCTGACAACAACTACGACGAGGCTCGTCGCTGGCTCGCGAACACCGACGATGACCTGCGCGCCCTGCACGCGCTCGCCCGTGAATCGGAGGCCCCCGGGCGGATCATCTGCTTCATGGCGCACCTCGCCGTCGAAAAGGCACTGAAGGCGACCCTCATCGACGCTGGGGTGGCGTTCAAGAAGACGCACGATCTCGTGGCGCTCCATGCGATGTGCGTTGGCTCGGGGAGGCTCACCGACGTTGATACCGGCCAGCTCGTGCTCCTGTCCCCGTGGGGTGTCGACGGCCGCTACGCGGACGACTTGGTCGACGCCGAGCGCGCCTTGGCTTCCCGCCTGGCGGACTTCGCTGAACGGCTGGTCGAAGCGGTCCATCAGATCCTGGAGGAGACAGATGGCGGTCAGTAACCGCGAGCGCGTCGGGCGGGCCTTCGAGGCGCTCGCCGAGGGTCTCGGCCCCTTCGTCGACCGCCAGATGCGTGTCGTGCACGGCGAGGGCTGGCTGGAGAGCTTCGTCGATTCCGGGCCGCGCAGCTCGGCTCCCGGTTCGCTTCGGGACCCGGCGTTCTTGTTGAAGGTGATGGCCGAGGCGTGGGATTCCTCGTTCCGTAGTCGGCTCACCCGGTCGGACCGCAACTTGGTCTTCGAGCTGCGTGACGTGCGGAACCGCTGGGCGCACAACGATGCGTTCAACGCGGACGACACCTACCGGGCTCTCGATTCGATCGAGCGGGTACTCGTTGCCGTCGATGTCAAAGAAGCGGACGCCGTCGGCAGGTCGAAGACCGAGTTGATGCGGCTTCGCTACGAGGCCGACGCCCGAAAGGCCGCCGCACCGGTGCTGGCGACGAGCGGCGCGGTGGCCGGGCTCCGGCCGTGGCGGGAGGTCATCGTTCCCCATGATGACGTCGCTCAGGGCCGCTATGGGTTGGCCGAGTTCGCCGCTGATCTCCACCAGGTGGCAGCCGGATCTGGCGGGGCGGAGTACGCCGATCCGGTCGAGTTCTTTCGTCGCACGTACCTGACCGATGGGCTTCGTCAGCTGCTCTCCGAGGCCACCCGGCGCCTGGCGGGGACCGGTGGGGTGCCGGTGGTCGATCTGCAGACGACCTTTGGTGGTGGCAA
>JAKARG010000343.1 GCA_021819345.1 Actinomycetes bacterium
GGAGGGACCGGTGGCGCCCTCGGCGGTGGTCGCAGTGGCCCGGCGGCTGCTCGACATGGGCTGCGAGGAACTGAGCCTCGGCGACACCGTCGGGGTGGCCACCCCCGGCCAGGTGGTGGCCCTGCTGGCGGCCCTGGGCGACGCCGGGGTCGGCGTCGAGCGCATTGGCGTCCACTTCCACGACACCTACGGCCAGGCGCTCGCCAACACCGTCGCCGCCCTCACCCAGGGTGTCGGCACCGTCGACTCCTCGGCCGGTGGCCTCGGCGGCTGCCCCTACGCCCGCAGCGCCACAGGCAACCTCGCCACCGAGGACCTGCTCTGGTGCTTGGACGGGCTCGGGGTCCGAAGCGGCGTCGACCTCGAACGCCTCGTCGCCACCAGCGCCTGGCTCGCCGGGATCCTCGGTCGTCCGAGCCCGTCCCGGGTGGTCCGCGCCCTCGCGCCCGGGTCCACGGAGGACCCCCCTGAGCCGGCCCGCCGCTCCGGAGCGACAGCCTCCCGACGACCGTGAGCCCGCCGGACGGGATCGCCGACCACGACTAGGACCCGAGCCCGCTGGATGGGCTCACCGAGACCACGGAGGACGCACCCTTGACCCTCGCCGACAGCCTCGATCTCGGTGAAGAGCTCACCGAGCTACGCGCCACCGTCGAGCGCTTCGCCCGGAGCGAGATCGCCCCGGTGATCGCCGGCTTCTACGAGCGCGAGGCCTTTCCCTACGAGATCGTCGCCGGTCTCGGCGAGCTCGGGCTGTTCGGCCTGCCCTTCCCCGAGGACTACGGGGGGATGGGCGGCGACTACCTGGCGCTGTCGGTGGCGCTCGAGGAGCTGGCGCGGGTCGACTCGTCGGTGGCGATCACCCTGGAGGCGGCGGTGAGCCTCGGGGCGATGCCGATCTTCCGCTTCGGCACCGAGGAGCAGAGGCGGAACTGGCTGCCCGATCTGTGCTCGGGGCGCCGGCTCGGGGCCTTCGGGCTCACCGAGCCCGGCGGCGGCTCGGACGCCGGCGCCACCCGGACCACCGCCCGCCTAGACGCAGGCAGCGGGGAGTGGGTGATCGACGGGTCCAAGGCGTTCATCACCAACTCCGGCACCGACATCACCTCCCTCGTGACGGTGACGGCAGTGACCGCCAGGGAGGCGGGCCGCCCCGAGATCTCCTCGATCGTCGTGCCCGCCGGCACCCCCGGGATGAGCGTCGCCCCCGGCTACTCCAAGGTCGGCTGGCTCGCCTCGGACACCCACGAGCTGGCCTTCGCCGACTGCCGGGTCCCGGAGGCCAACCTGCTCGGCGAGCGCGGGCGCGGCTACGCCCAGTTCCTGTCGATCCTCGACGAGGGGCGCATCGCCATCGCCGCCCTCTCGACCGGTCTCGCCCAGGGCTGTGTCGACGAGTGCCTGCGCTATCTCGGCGAGCGGGAGGCCTTCGGCCACAAGCTGGAGACCTCCCAGGTCCTGCAGTTCAAGGTGGCCGACATGGAGGTGCGCACCCACCTCGCCCGCCTCGCCTGGATCGACGCGGCGCGCCGGATGCTCGCCGGCCGGCCGTTCAAGCACGAGGCGGCGATCGCCAAGCTGGTCGCCTCCGACGCGGCGATGCTCAACGCCCGGGAGGCCACCCAGATCTTCGGTGGCTACGGGTTCATGAACGAGACCCCGGTCGGCCGCTTCTACCGGGACGCCAAGATCCTGGAGATCGGCGAGGGCACCTCCGAGGTGCAGCGCACCCTGATCGCCCGCCAGCTCGGCCTGCCGGCGGTGCTGTAGTATGACGGGATTGCCGGAGGGCTCGCCTCGACCGCGCCTTGCGGTAGTGGTCGTACCGGAGTCGGTCGACCCCTTGGGGCTCCGCAGCGCCCTGTCGGAGCTCTGCGAGCTGGTGTGGGTGCTCTGCGACGCGAGCGAGGCCGGCGACGAGCTCGTCCGCCTACTCCGGCGACTCGGCGAGGTCGTGGACCTGAGGGGGGTCAAGAGGGATGAGTTGGAGCGGCGGGTCCGTGCCGCTGCGATCAGCGGGGTGGTCGGCTTCGCCGACGAGGCCCTCGTGACGGTGAGCGAGATCGGCACGAGGCTCGGGCTGCGGTGCAACCCTCCCGAGGTGACCAGGCGCCTCACCGACAAGCTCGAGCAGAGGCGGGCCCTCCTGGCGGCCGGGTTACCCGTGCCCGGGTTCCGGGCCCTCGGCCGGGAGGTGTCGATCCCCGATCTCCCCTCGTTGCTCCGTGGACTGACCTTCCCGGTGGTCGTGAAGCCTCTCCACGGGACCGGGAGCCTCGACGTGTCCCGGGCCGACAGTCCAGAAGAGGTCGAGGCGGTGCTCCACGCCTACCGGTCCGGTCCCCGCCACGACGACCTGCTGGTGGAGGAGATGATCCCCGGCATGGCGGTCCCGCCCGGGATCGGCGACTACCTCTCCGTCGAGTCCTTCGTCGAGGACGGTCGCCCGGTCTCGCTCGGCGCCACTGCGCGCTTTGCACTCTCCTCGCCGTTTCGCGAGGTGGGGTCATTCGTGCCGGCGCCGTTCGCAGCGGAGGTCCTGGAATCGGCCGTGGAGATGACCGAGAGCGCGCTGGTCGGCCTCGGCGTGCGCTGGGGAGCGGCGCACACCGAGCTCAAGCTCTCACCCGAGGGTCCCCGCATCATCGAGGTCAACGGGCGATTGGGGGGTATCGGGGTCCCCGAGATCTGGTCGCCGGAGATAGGCCGCCCCTTGGCCGAGGTCGCCGCCCGGAACCTGCTCGCCGAGCAGCCCCCTCTTTCGGAGACCTGCGGCGACCTGGAATCAGTGCCGATGGACCGTCCTGGCTTCACCTACAGTCTGGGCTTGCTACCTCCGCTCGACGCGGTTGCGGTCGGCTCGATCGGCGACCTCGCCCGACTGCGGGAGCTACCGGGGGTCGGCGACGTGGTCCTCAACCGCTCCGTAGGTGACCGGGTCGACTGGCGGGAGGGTTACCAGAGCCGCGTCGTGGTGGTGCGTGGCCACGCGGAGAACCTGGAGCGGCTCGGGGCCCTCCCGGCCCTGGTGGAGGAAGTGGCAGGGGTCGGCTACCTCCGGGGGACCGTCCGAGCGCAATGAGGGTTTCCGTACCAGCGGATCGCAGCCGGTGCGAGCCCGACGGTCGCCCCTATCGGCTCGCGCCGGGCAGTTCCCAGAGGATAGATCCGTCATCACCCTCTCCCGTGAGGCGGTACCCGCATCGTCTGAGCACTCCCTGGCTCGCCAGGTTGTCCATGTCCGTCCGGGCCACGATCGTCCTGACGCCGGCGGCGAGGAGCCGTTCGGAGAGCCGGGCCAGGGCCGTGGTCGCAACTCCTCTACCTCGCCATTCTGGTGCCAGGCCGTAGCCGATCTCGACCGTCCCGTCCGGCCCCGGTGGGCGGTGGCAACTGATGGTCCCAACCACCAGATGGTCGAGGATCACCTGATGCGGTGAGAACAGCTCCGAGTCCTGCTCGCGCCCGGCAGCACCCTGCAACGCCAGACCGACGAACAGCTCGCAAAGCTGCCGGTCTCCTTCCTGGGGGTAGCCCTCGGACCAGTCGTCGCTTCGACGGTCGCGAAGGACCGCCTTGGCGGTCCTGAGATCGATCGGACGGAGCACGACCCGGCTCGGGTCGACCCGACTTCGATCGGTCAAAGCTGCTTCCCGGTCAACGATGCTCCTCGTGGGCGAATGCTCCGGCCCGAGCCGCAAGATAGCGTTGCGTGCGCTCGATCCTGCTCGTCGCGCCTGATGCCGGACCGAGGCTTGCTCGGGGAGGACTCCCGACCTAGCGGGCGGACGGCCTTCCCGCGCTGCGGCGCATTGATTGTAGCGTCGTAGCGATGGACCGTGGATCCCCCGGCGAGAGCTCCGAGGTCCTCCCGGATGGCTCACCTCGGGGTCCCGAGGTCGATGAACACGCCACCGCAATGACTTTGAACGACGTGCTCGCTGCGGCCGGGCGAAGGGCGCTCGGCGGATGGACCTTCCATGACGGCCGCGAAGTCGTGGCGTTGCCCGCCCGAGAGCTGTACTTGCGGGCTTCGGAGCTGGCCTTCGCCCTGCG
>JAKARG010000344.1 GCA_021819345.1 Actinomycetes bacterium
GGGACCAACGGCTTCTTCTGCGGCCTGCTCCGCTCGGCGCGCACCCGACCCGGCTGCTACCTCGACGAGTGGTGGTCCGAGCGGCGCTGCGCCCGGGAATGGGGCGAGGTCGTGCGACCCGACGGCTACGGCGTCTGGAGCGAAGCCGACACCGCACTTCCGTTCCTCCTCGAGTACGACAACGGCACCGAGCGCCTCGAGCGCCTCGGCGCCAAGCTCTCCGGCTACGCCCGCCTGGCGGCCGCCGCCGGGCATCCGAACTGGGTCCTGTTCAGCTTCGGAAGCCCGCGCCGAGAGCGTGACGCCCGGCGGGTGCTCTCCCACCCCGGCGTTCCCGTTGCCACTGCCGCACGCTCGCCCGGCACCGCCCCCGACGCTGCCATCTGGCTCCCAGTCTCGATCGGAGGCACCCGGCTTCGCCTCGCCCAGCTCGCCCACGCCCCGCTACCCCGAGCGTGAGCATCGCCTTCGGCGACAGCGCCACCTCCGGGCCCGCGACCAAGCTCGCCGCCGCCGCAGCCGGGCTCGTCCTCCTCGTCGCGCTCCTCGCGGCTGGAGCCGGCGGGGGGGTCGCCTCGCTCCTCGGCGGCGGGGGCACCACCCCCTCCGCCACGGCCACGAGCGCCATCCCGCCGGCCATGCTCGCCCTCTACCAACAGGCCGCCACCACCTGCCCGGGGCTGCCGTGGACGGTGCTCGCCGCCATCGGCACCGTCGAGTCCGACAACGGCACCTCCACGCTGCCAGGCGTCCAGTCCGGCGCGAACGCGGCCGGTGCAGAGGGTCCCATGCAGTTCGAAGCGGCCACGTTTGCCGCCTACGACCTCCCGGTCCCGCCCGGCGGCGCCAGCCCGCCGAGCCCATATGACCCGACCGACGCCGTCTACGCGGCGGCACGGATGCTCTGCGCCAACGGGGCGGCCAAGGGCGCCGACCTCAGTGCGGCAGTATTCGCCTACAACCACGCGTCCTGGTACGTGACCGAGGTCGTCGCCCTCGCCCACTCCTACGGCCAGACCCCCGCCCAAACCGTCGCCGCGGGAAGCGCGCCGGGCGTCGCGCTCGACTGGGCGCTCGCCCAGGTCGGTACTCCGTACGTCTGGGGCGGGGAGACCCCGGGCGTCGGCTTCGACTGCTCCGGGCTCACCCAGGCCGCCTACCGTGTTGCCGGAGTCGCGTTGCCCCGCACCGCCCAGGAGCAGTACGACGCGACCGCCAAGCTCCCACCCGGCGACCCGCTCCAGCCCGGCGACCTCCTCTTTTTCGGCCAGAACACCTCCGACATCGGCCACGTCGGCATCTACGCCGGCATCCAAGGCGGCCGCCCGGTCATGGTCGACGCCCCCCACACCGGCGCCGACGTCCGGGTCGAGCCAACCCCCACCGCGATCGGCTCGTCGTGGGGCACAGACCGGCTCGTGGGGATCACCGATCCCGCTGCGTGAACGATCGCCGAGGGACGCGGGCCAGTGCCCTACAGGGCGCGAGCGAGGAGGTCGAGTGCAGCCTCGATCCGAGCGACCTGAGCGTCTGAGAGACCCGGGAGCCGCTCTTTGAGCGGCTCGTGCACCGTGCGGCTCCCCCGATCTGCGAAGACCTCTATACGCGCCGCCTGGGTGACCGAGATGCGATTGCGGCGGCGGTCCGCTTCGTCGACAGCCAGTTCGATCATGCCGCCGTCGCGCAGCTGAGCGATCACCTTGGACACGAAGCTCTGCGCCAGCCCGGTTCGAGCGGCGATCTCGCCCACCGTCGTCCCGTCGTGATGGGCCACGTCGTCGGTGACGGCGACCAGGCCGGGGCTCGGCGAGCCCTCCCCAGGCTCGGTCGCCGCCTCGACGGCGACCTCGCGCAGCAGCCTCGCCACCCGGAACAGCTCACCGACGGTCACCACCCCGAGAAGATTACATCACTATAGATGTTCCTCCTGAGATACATCTATAGTGATGTGATGGGTCCTGGACATGCCTCCATCTGCCACGTCCTCGTCGGCGCACGCCCATGACGGCCTTCGACTGGGTCTTCCCCCTGCTGCTGGTGCAGTCCGTCGTCCGCCAGCTGCGGGGCAAGCACCTGAGCGCCCTCGCCTTGGCGTGGCCCATAGGGCTCGTCATCTGGGCGGCCGTCACCTACGTCCGGGGTTTCCCGGCAAAGACCCCCGATGTCGCCCTGGTCGCCGGCTGCGCCGTCGTGGGTGGCGCCCTCGGGACGCTCGCCGGGTGCTCCACCCACGTCTACCGGCGCACCGACGGTCGCCTCATGGCCCGCTCGACGGCGACCACCGTCGTCTACTGGACCCTCGGGGTCATTGGCCGGTTGGTGTTCGCCCTCTACGCCACCAACGGCGGCGGCCCTGCCATCGGGCGGTTCAGCGCTGCCAACGGACTCACCCTTGGCGCGTGGACGTCCGCCCTCACCTTGATGGCGCTCGCCGAAGTCACCGGGCGCACGGCAGTGCTCATCCCCCGGGCACTACACGGTCGAGCCGTCCCTGTCGGATCGGACCTCTCACTGCGCGACGAACCCGGCCACGAGATCCCTGAGCATCGCGGACAGCAGCGGACCGTTACATGACGATCCCTCGTCGCCTCCCGCACGAGCAGCCGGCTGCCCGGGACAGCGCAGCCGAATCGCGGCCAGGTCTGCGTCGTCATGACGCTCATGGCGCTCACCTGATTTCTTGTGGTCTGCTCGGCTCCGTAGAATCGGGGTGGTGGGGTCTCCGCAGACGCTGAGTGAAGCCGACCGACGTCTCGTCGCCGCATGGGCCGCTGACTGCGCCGAGCGGGTTATCGGGCTGTTCGAGGCCGAGGCTCCAGATGACGGCCGGCCTCGGGCGCTCATCGCCCGGGCTCGCGCGTTCGCCCGAGGAGAGCTGGGCACGGCGGAGGAGATCCGCCGCCGTTTTGTCGGTGGCGTCGGTGCCGGTGAGGTGAAGTCTCCCGCTGCAGCGGCCGCTGCCCGAGCCGCCGGTCAGGCCGTCGGCGTCTGCCACATGGGCGCCCACGCGCTGGGTGCCGCCGCGTATGCCGCCAAGGCCGCCGGCCTCGGGGATCCGGATCGGCCAGGAGCCGTCGAAGACGAGATCCGCTGGCAGCTCGATCACCTCTCAGCAGAGGCTCGCGCCGCATTGCGAGCCCTTCCGCCTGTCGGTCAGAACCCGTCGGGTCCCCTTGGCCCGGGGCTTTTGTCCCGGGGTCAGCTCGGCATGATCGTCCGCGACTTCCAAGCAGGCCTCTGCCAGTCCAATCGGTCCTGAGCCGAGCCGGCGGGGATCGGCTTCGGCACACCGCCGGGCGGGCGGCTGACACCGCGGTGCCGGTTGACCTGTCCGGCGCCAGGCCTTGCTTTCGGGGACCGGTGGAGGTCTCATCCACGACATGAACGACCACCAGCTACCGCCGCGTCGGGCTGCCGTCTACGCCCGGGAGGCGCCGGGCCGTCGGGCCCAGATCCGCCTCGAGCAGCGGGTGGGTCGCCTTGCCGGTGCGCTCTCCCGCCTCGGCGCCCACCATGTCGCCACCTACGCGGAGTGCTCCCTCGCCCGGCCCTGGGCGCGGTCGGGGCTGTGCCGGCTGCTCGCCGAAGCGCCCTGGGCGTTCGATCTCGTCGTGGTCGATAGCGACGCCCAGCTGGCGGCCGACCGGGCGGACCTGCGGATGCTGCTCGACCAGCTGGCCCAGGTGGATGTGCAGGTGGCGGTGGGCCGGCCTTCGGCGGGGCTCCGGGCGGCCCGGCTGGTCGGAAACCTGGTGTTGGCCGACCTGGTCGGCGAGGCGCTGCGTTGATCCTCCGGCCCGGCGGCTACCGGGCGAGGAGGATGGCGCAGATGGCCCCGGCGGCCATGAACGGCGCCATCGGCACGAGCCGGTGGCGGCCGCGACCAACGGCGTGGCGACCAAGAACGAACACGGATGCCGCGGCGAAGGCGAGGAGGGTGGCGGTCACGACCGTCTGCCCGGCGTCCCAGCCGCAGAACAGGCCGACCGCTCCGGCCCACTTGACGTCGCCCATGCCCATGCCCGAGGGGAATGCGAGGCCGAGGGCGAGGTAG
>JAKARG010000003.1 GCA_021819345.1 Actinomycetes bacterium
GGCCGGCCCCCGCACCCCCCGCGTCACCGCCGGCGAGGCCGGCCCCCGCACCCCCCGCGCCACCGCCGGCGACGCCGACTCCGGGCAGCTCGGCATCGCCCGGCCGGTGGGGCGGTGATCCCCCGGGTCGGCATCGGCTTCGACGTCCACCCGGTCAGCCCGGACCCCACCCGCCGGCTGGTGCTCGGCGGTGTCCCCCTACCCGGGCGGGGGCTCGAGGGCCACAGCGACGCGGACGTGGTCGCCCACGCGGTTGCCGAGGCGCTGCTCGGAGCGGCCGGGCTCGGCGACCTCGGGTCGCGCTTCCCGGCGAGCGATCCGGCCTACGCCGGTGCCGACAGCATGATGCTGCTCGCCGAGGTCGTCGCTGCGGTGCGCGAGGGCCACGAGATCGGCAACGTCGACGTGACGGTGGTGGCCGACGAGCCGCGCCTCGCGCCCCATCGCGCGGAGATGCAGGTCCGCCTCTCGGAGGTGGTGGGAGCGCCGGTCGGGGTGAAGCCCAAGGCCGCCGAAGGCCTCGGCACCCTCGGGCGGCGTGAAGGGATCGCCTGCTTCGCAGTGGCCGTCGTGGCCACCCGGGTGCCCCGGTGAGCCCCGCCGGCGCCAGACCCCCTACCGGGTGGGGCGGGCGGTGAGCGGCTCGGGCGGGCGGCGTCACCCAAGCAGCAACAGCGGTGCTTCGAGGACGGCGCCGTCTCCGCGCCCGCCCAACCGGACGGCCCGTCCCCGTCGCCCGCCGGCTGCCCGGGAGGACGGGCCGGTGGTGGTCGAGGGGCGCCAGGCGGTGAGGGAGCTGTTGCGCGCCGGTCGCCGCCGGGTCTACGAGGTGGCGGTCTCCGAGACCGCCGGCGAGTCCGGGATCCTGAGCGAGATCGTCGAGCTGGCCTCTTCGTCCGGAGTGCCGTTGCGTCGGGTCGGACGCCAGCAGCTGGCCGCGCGCGCTGCCACCGAAGCGCCGCAGGGCGTGGTGGCGACCGCCGACCCGCTCCCGGAGACGTCGCTCGACCAGCTGGTCGGCGGGCCAGGGACGTTCCTCGTCGTGCTGGACGGGGTGAGCGACCCGCACAACCTCGGTGCGGTGATGCGCTCTGCGCTGTGCGCCGGGGCGACCGGGCTCGTGATCGGCCGGCACCGCTCGGCGAGCGTCGGCCCGGTCGCCGCCAAGGCTGCCGCCGGGGCTGCCGAGTGGCTCGCAGTTGCCACCGTCGCCGGGATCCCGGCCGCCCTCGCCGAGCTGCGCTCGGCCGGGATCTGGACCGTCGGCCTCGACGCCTCCGGACCCGAGGGCATCTGGGGGCTCCGGGTCGCCACCGAGGCGATCGCTCTCGTCCTCGGGGCCGAGGGCGGCGGCCTGTCCCGGCTGACCCGCCAGCGTTGCGACCTGGTCGCGTCGATCCCGATGGACGGCCCGCTCGCCTCGCTCAACGTCTCGGCGGCGGCCGCCCTCGCCTGCTTCGAGGTGGCTCGCATCCGTGCCCGTCCCCATCCCTGAGCCGGCCCTCGACGCCGGGGAGCTCGGTCCCGGGCCCTGTCCCGGCTGGCCGCCTACGGCCGGTGGTAGCCTTCCGACGGGCGAAGGACGAGGAGGGGAGACCGTGCAGGCGCAGGTGAAGGGCTCGACCATGCCGGTGCTCGAGGTGGTCCTCGACCCGGGAGAGGCCGTCGTATCCGACCACGGAGAGCTCTCGTGGATGACGGCGAACATGCAGATGGCCCAGACCACCTCGGCTGGTGCCGAGCCCGGCGGCCACGGCGGCTTGATGGCGGGCCTGAAGCGGGTGGTGGGCGGCGGAAGCATCTTGCTCACCCGTTACGAGGCGACCGGCGGGCCCGGCATGGTGGCCTTTGCGGCCAAGGTGCCGGGCCACATCGTCGCTCTCGACGTGGCCCCGGGTCAGGGCTACCTGGTCGCCCGCCACTCCTGGATCTGCGGCACCCCGGGCGTAGTGCCCTCGATGGGCTTCCAGCAGAGCCTTGGCGGCATGCTCTTCGGCGGGGAGGGCTTCGTGCTGCAGCGCCTGGAGGGGCAGGGCACCGCCTGGGTCGAGCTGTCGGGCGAGCTGACCACCTACGACCTGGCAGCCGGTCAGAGCCTGCTCGTCCACCCGGGGCACGTCGGAGTGTTCTCGGAGCAGGTGAGCTTCGGGGTGTCGCGCATCGCCGGCATCGCCAACCGCTACGCCGGCGGGGACGGGCACTGGGTCGTCAAGGTGACCGGGCCGGGCAAGGTCTGGCTGCAGTCGATGCCGCTAGCCAACCTCGCTGCGGCCCTGCAGCCGCTGCTCGGCGGGGCGAGCGGGGCGAGCGATGCCGTCGCCGGCGGAGCCGTCGGGGCTGCGCTCGGCAACATCCTGCGCGGGTGACCTCGGGCGCAAGGCGCGCCCGAGGGCGACCCTCCTACGATGCTCGGTGGTGACTGCGCGCTCGCGATCACGACAGGACGGTGATGCCCGATGGGACTGATGGACAAGGTCAAGAGCCAGGCAGCCGCCCTGGCCGAGATGGCGCAGGAAGGCGCCCGGGTCGGCCAGGAGCGCCTGACCCAGATGCAGTCCAAGCGCCAGGCGGACGCGCTGCTGCTCGAGTACGGCGGCCTCGTCTACCTGCAGCGGGCCGGTCGTGGCGATCCCGGCACCGACGCCCGCCTGGCCGAGATCACCACCCAGATCGCCGCCTTCGAGGCGGCCAACGGGCCTATCCAGGTGACGCCGGCAGTGCCACCGCCGGGGGCGACGGGCAGCTACGTGCCAGGGGGCACCGCGCCTACCCCGCCGGGGGCTACGGGCAGCTACGTGCCAGGGGGCACCGCGCCTACCCCGCCGGGGGCGACGGGCAGCTACGTGCCAGGGGCCGCCGCATCGGCCTCGCCGGCGGGCGCAGCCCCGAGCTCGCCTGCGCCGCCGGCCGGCGACGGTCAGGCCTGGGTGACCCCGCCGCCTCCGCCGCCGGCCGGAGGGGCCGGGGGCATACCGAGCGGCTCCTACTCCTCCGACCAGGACCAGACGGAGTAGGCGGGCCGAGGGTCGGTCGCCCGGGACCGAGGGAGCACCCGGAACCGAGGAAAGTGCTGGCGTTCCCGGTAGCTAGGGTCGCGCCGTGAGCAGTCCCCGGGTCGAGCACCGCCAGGCGAGGTACGTGGCGCCCCCGGGCGCTGCGTCGATCCTCCTGGTGCGCCACGGCGAGTCGGCCCCGGCCCGGGACGACGAGCCCTTCCCCCTGGTCGGCGGGCAAGGCGATCCCGAGCTGCACCCCGAGGGGGTCGAGCAGGCGGAGCTGCTCGCCGACCGGCTCGCCCGCCTGCCGATCACTGCCATCTACGTGACCAACCTCCGGCGTACCGTCGAGACCGCTGCGCCTCTGGCCGCCCGGCTCGGGATCGTGCCGGGCGTGGAGGCCGATCTGCGGGAGGTGCACCTCGGTGACTGGGAGGGTGGCTCCTACCGCCGGCACCTGGCCGAAGGCCATCCTGTCGCCCGGAGGGTCTTCGCCGAGGAGCGCTGGGACGTGATCCCCGGTGCGGAGCCTCGTGCCGCCTACGACGGCCGGGTGCGAGCTGCGCTCGCCCGGATCGCCGAGCGGCACCCCGACGAGACGGTGGCCGTCTTCACCCACGGAGGGGTGATCGCCTCGTTGCTCGCGCAGGCGACCGGCTCCCGCCCCTTCGCCTTCGTCGGGGCCGACAATGCCTCGATCTCGCGCCTCGTGGTCGATGGCGAGCGCTGGACCCTGAGGGGCTTCAACGACACCAGTCACCTCCGCGCCGGCGGGACCCATGTCACTGACCGCTCGGTCCCGCCGGAGCGATCCGACCCTGCTCCAGATGACCACGCAGAGGTAGCCAGGTGACGGCGGCGGTGTCGTTCCCCGACTTCCGACCGTCGGGCAACGCGGCGGTCGATCCGGAGCTCTACGACGTCGAGAACCGGGCCATCGACCCCGACGGCGTGGTGCTCGACGCCATGCGGAACCTCGCCCCGTGGGACGGTCGGGTGCTGGTCGACCTCGGTTGCGGGACCGGCTACTGGCTCGACGGCTACGCCCGCGAGGCAGCCGAGGTGATCGGTGTGGAGCCCGACCCGACGCTCGTCGAACTGGCCCGCCGGCGGGCCGGGCGTGCCCGGGTCGTGCATGGCTCGGCCGAGCACCTACCGCTCGACGACTCGAGCGTCGACGTCGTCCACGCCCGCTTCTCCTACTTCTTCCCGCCCGGCTGCGATGCCGGCCTGGCCGAGGTCCTGCGGGTCCTGCGCCCCGACGGGCGTCTGGTCGTGGTCGACAACGACCACCGCAACGGCCAGTTCGCCACCCTCCTCGCCCGTTCCCTGCCCGCCGCCGCCCAGGGCAACGCCGAGACCACCGACGCCTGGTGGTCGGCGCGCGGCTCCGAGCGGGTCGAGGTGATGAGCGAATGGCGCTTCGGGACCAGGGCCGACCTCGATGCCGTCTTGCACCTGGAGCTCCCCGCCGAGGTCGCCGACAGCTGGCTCGCCGCCCACCCCACCGTGACCAGCATGAGCTACGGCTACGTCTTGTTCAGCGTCGGCCCGGGCAGCCGGCCACCCGATCGGGCGGCCATCCCCGCCAGGCGACGGGACCCGGCCGGCGACGGGCCGGCGCCACCGGCGCCAGGTTCCCCAGCAGGGCCCGGGTGACGGCGACGGCGTCGGGACGGAAGTCGGCGTGCTGCCGGCGGCCGCGTCGGGGCGGCCGTGGGCTCGGGTGGGCGGAGCCCTTCCTTCCCGTCGTCATCGGGCGTAGTATCGGATCGTGGGGACCGTGGACATCGTGGGCTTCGCAGTCTGCTGGGTCTTCGCAGCTGGCGTCCTCACCTGGGGTGTCGTCTCGGAGCGGCGCCGGGGGAGGGGCTCGGAGCCGAACCGGTCGACCCGGTCGGCTTGGCAGCGGTCACCAGGTCACGGCCGCCCTTCGAGCCGGGCTGGCGCCTCCGCAGCGGTGCCGGGCGGCGCGCCGACCCCTGTAGGGCGGTGGTTGCTCCGCCGGCGCCGGGCGCATGACCGGCCAGCCACCGGCGGGCCCCCATCCTCACCTGCGATCCCCGCGTCCCCGAGGGTGGTCCCGGGCCCTGCTCTCGGACGGAGGAGCGCTTCGCCGTGGATCGTGGTGGAGACCGTCGCCGGCTCGGGCCCCGAGGCACGCGCCGAGGGGGAGCTGGTGTTCTCGGCCGTGCTCGCCGCCCGGGGCATGGACCCCTCCGGGCTCCGTCCCGGCGACCTGAGGGTCGAGGTCATCCGCGGCGAGGACGGCGCAGAGATGACCACCTTCTCGCTTCGCGCAGGACTGCTCACCCCCGCCGAGCCGGGCTGACCAGTCCCTGGTCGATCATCCAGCGAGCGGTGCGGCCGAGGCCTTCGCGGACCGGGACGAGCGGGGCCCAGCCGAGCTCGGTGGTGGCGAGGGTGATGTCGGGGCGCCGGCGGGTCGGGTCGTCGACCGGGAGGGGACGGTGCTCGACCGGCGAGGACGAGGCGGTGACCTCGAGGACCAGGTCGGAGAGCTCCAAGACGGTCAGCTCCGCCGGGTTGCCGAGGTTGACCGGGCCAGGCAGCGTCGAGCGCGCGACGGCGAGGATGCCGGCGACGAGGTCGTCCACGTAGCAGAGGCTCCTCGTCTGCTCCCCGGTGCCGTAGATGGTGAGCGGCTCGCCACGCAGCGCTGCGACGAGGAAGTTGGACACCACCCGGCCGTCTCCGGGGCGCAGTCCAGGTCCGTAGGTGTTGAAGATGCGCACGATGGCGGTGTCGGTCGACCTCTCCCTGCGGTGCGCAGCGGTCAGGGCCTCGGCGAAGCGCTTCGCCTCGTCGTAGACGCTCCTCGGCCCGACGGGGTTGACGTTGCCCCAGTAGCTCTCGGTCTGGGGGTGGCAGAGCGGGTCGCCGTAGACCTCGCTCGTCGAGGCGAGCACGAAGCGAGCTCCCCAGCGCTCGGCCAGGTCGAGGGCGTGCCAGGTGCCGGCGCTGCCCACCCGGAGGGTCTCGAGCGGGAGGCGGAGGTAGTCGGGCGGCGAGGCCGGGCTCGCCAAGTGCGCCACCAGCTCGGCCGGGCCCTCGACGGGGATCCCGGTGCTGACGTCGGCCCGCACGAAGGCGAACCGGGCGTCGCCCCCGAGGTCTGCCAGGTTGCTGCCGTCGGAGGTCGACAGGTCGTCGACCCCCACGACCTCGGCCCCCTCGGAGAGCAGCTGGCGGCACAGGTGGGACCCGAGCAGCCCGGCGGCGCCGGTGACCACCGCCCGCCCCGGCCAGCCGGCCGGTCGGACGCCCGATGCGCCCCCCAGGGCCGACCGCTGCTCCGGCGTCGGCGGGCTCAAGGGATCCCGACCCCGGAGAGCACGAAGCCGGCGCGGCGGGCGGCGGCGGGCTCGATCAGGCCGCGGGTGTCGACGATCCGGGGCCTGGCCATCCGGCTCCGGACCACCCCGAGGTCGAGCCAGCGGAACTCGTCCCACTCGGTCAGCACTACGAGCGCCGAGGCGTCCTCGCAGGCGTCGTAGGGGTCGGAGGAAACGCTCAGGCCGGGGAGCGGGTCCCGCCGGGTCGGGTCGTAGGCGGTGACCTCGGCGCCGGCGGCGACGAGCCGGCCGATCACCGCGAGGGCGGGGGAGTCGCGCAGGTCGTCCGTGCCGGCCTTGAAGGTGAGCCCCCAGGCAGCCACCCGCTTGCCGGTGACCGAGCCGCCAGCCGCTTCCACCACCTTGGCGACGACGGCCTCCTGCTGGCGGGTGTTGACCTCGATCACCCCCTTCAGCAGCCCGAAGTCGTAGCCGGCGTCCTCGGCGATGCGCACCAGGGCGGCGGAGTCCTTGGGGAAGCACGAACCTCCCCAGCCGGGGCCGGGGCGGAGGAACTCCGAGCCGATCCGTCGGTCGTAGCCCATCCCGAGCACGACCTCTCTGACGTTGGCCCCGACCGCCTCGCAGACGTTGGCGATTGCGTTGGCGAAGCTGACCTTGGTGGCGAGGAAGGCGTTGGAGGCGTACTTGATGGTCTCGGCGGTCGGAGGGTCGGTCACGACCACGGGGGAGCGGATCGCTCCGAACAGCTCGACCAGGCTGATGGCGGCCGACTGCTCGTCGGCGCCGATCACGATCCGGTCGGGGTGCAAGAAGTCCGAGACCGCCGAGCCCTCGCGCAGGAACTCCGGGTTGGAGACCACCGCCACGCCGGGACGACCGAGGGCTCGCTCCACGACCCGGGTCGACCCGACCGGTACCGTCGACTTGTTGACCACGATCGCGTCGTGCTCGAGCAGCGGGCCGATCTCGACGGAGACCGCCTCCACGTAGCTCATGTCGGCGGCCCCGTCGGGGCCCTGCGGGGTCGGAACGCAGAGGAACACGAAGCCGGCTCCGGTGACCGCCTTGGCGGCGCCCACCACGAAGCGGAGCCGCTCGGCGGCTATCCCCTCTCGGACCAGCTCCGCGAGTCCCTCCTCGTGGATCGGGATCACCCCGTCGGAGAGCGAGGCGACCTTGGCGGGGTCGACGTCTGCACAGGTCACGTCGTGGCCGAGGTGGGCGAGGCAGGCGGCGGTGGTGAGCCCGACGTAGCCGGCGCCGACCACCGCGACGCGCACCGGACCCTCGCCGCTCATATCCGCTTGAGCTGTTCGCGCTCGAACAGCGGCTCCACGCCGAGGCGGTCGATGTCGGCGGCGAGCTCGGCGTCGCTCGGCGCCGGCTCCCCGGAGGCGGCGGCCTCGAGGATCGTGGCGAGCACCGACGGCTCGCTCGAGGAGTTGAGGAAGCGCTGCTCGTCGGCGAGCACCGAGCGCACGGAGCGGGCGAGGGCAGCGGGCTCGTGGATCGGCTCGTACCAGCTCAGGTGGCCGCCGCCGGGCTCCTGCCAGCGCCGTCGGGCGGCCGCCTTGATGGTCTGCACCGCCACCTGGCGCTCGGCGCAGGTCTCGAGCAGGGCCTCGACCTCGCTGCGGTAGTCGTCGTCTCGGAGCAGCACCGGGTTGTAGGGCAACAGGACGCTGGCGTAGTCGTGGCGCTCCAGGCTCCGCCGGTGCATGCCGGCGACCCGCAGGCCGTGCCCGGTCACCCCGATGAAGCGGGTCAGGCCCTCGTCCCGGGCGGCGATCAGCGCTTCGAGCGCCCCGCCCGGGGCGTGGGCCAGCTCCCGCTCCTCCTCCTCGACCAGGTTGTGCAGCTGGACCAGGTCGACGTGGTCGACCCCGAGGCGCTCCAGGGAACGCTCGAGCTCCGCCCGGGCGGCGGGCCCGGAGCGCTCACCGGTCTTGGTGGCGACGAAGAAGTCCTCCCTGCGGCCCCGGAGCCAGCAGGCGAGGCGGAGCTCGGAGCCCCCGTAGGAGGCGGCGGTGTCGAGGTGGTTGACCCCGTAGGCGTCGACCAGCTCGAGCAGGGGCGCGGCCGCCTCGTCGGAGAGCGACCCGAGGGCGGCGCCACCGAAGATCACCCGGCTGCTCGAGTGGCCGGTCCGGCCGAACGGCGCAGTCGCGACCCTTCGGGGAGCAGTGATCGTCACCGCTCGACAGTACGGCAGCTCCGGGGTCGGGGGTATGGCACCGCAGTCGCCTCGGTGAGTCGATGCCGGCCCGACAGCGGCCCGGGTGCCGGGGCCGGAGGTGGCCTCAGTGGTGGAAGGTGGAGGTCGAGCTCGGCGCGACGAGCGGCCCAGACTGGCGGGACAGCTCGGGCAGCAGGCGGCCGAGGTCGTCGAGGAGCAGTCCGGCGAGGTCGTCGGTGAAGCCGTTGCGGACCACGATCCGCAGCACGCTCAGGTCCTCGCGCTTCTCGGGGAAGCTGTAGGCCGGCACCTGCCAGCCGCGCTCTCGCAGGCGCCGGCTCACGTCGTAGACGTCGAAGGCGCTCACGTCCTCGGCGGTGGTGAAGGCGAACACCGGCAGCTCGTCGCCGCGGGTGAGCATCCTGAACGGACCGAGCTGTTCGATCCTGCCGGCCAGCTCCACGGCGACCTCCCGGCACGCCCGCTGGACGGCTACGAAGCCCTCGAAGCCGAGGCGCAGGAACAGGTAGTACTGGGCGACCACCTCGGAGCCGGGGCGGGAGAAGTTGAGCGAGAAGGTGGGCATGTCGCCGCCGAGGTAGTTGACCGAGAAGACCAGCTCCGCGGGGAGCGCCTCCTTGGAGCGCCACACGATCCAGCCGACACCGGGGTAGACGAGCCCGTACTTGTGGCCCGAGGTGTTGATCGACGCCACCCGGGGGAGGCGGAAGTCCCAGGCCAGGTCGGGGTCGAGGAACGGGGCGATCATCGCCCCCGAGGCCCCGTCCACGTGGATCGGCACGTCGATGCCGGTACGCTCCTGGAGCCCGTCCAGGGCAGCAGCGATCTCGGCGACCGGCTCGTAGCTGCCGTCGAAGGTCGACCCGAGCACCGCCACCACCCCGATCGTGTCCTCGTCGCAGCGGGCGGCCGCCGACTCGGCGTCCAGGTGGAACCGGTCGCCCTCCATCGGCACCAGCCGGGGCTCCACCTCCCAGTAGTTGCAGAACTTCTCCCAGCAGACCTGGACGTTGGCCCCCATCACCAGGTTCGGTCGTCGCCCCGAGCGCCAGGCGTCGGGGTTGCGCGCCGCCCAGCGGCGCTTGAGGGCCATCCCCCCGAGCATCCCCGCCTCCGAAGATCCGGTCGTCGAGCAGCCGATGGAGTCGCTCGGGTCGGGGGCGTGCCAGAGGTGGGAGAGGATCGACACGCAGCGCGCCTCGAGGGCGGCGGTCTGGGGGTACTCGTCCTTGTCGATCATGTTCTTCTCGGCGCACTCGGCCATCAGCCGAGCCGCTTGGGGCTCCATCCAGGTCGTCACGAAGGTCGCCAGGTTGAGCCGGGCGTTCCCGTCGAGCAGCAGCTCGTCGTGGATCAGCTGGTAGGCGGCGTCGGCCGGCACCGGGCGGTCGGCCAGGCGCTGTACCGGCGGGGCGAGGGTCGCACCCGCCGCCGGGTCGTCGCCGACGGCGAGCGGGTTGGCCCGATGGCGATGCGAGTGGTGGTGGGCGGTGGCCGAGTGAAGGGGCATGGCTGGATCCTGCCCCGTATGTCCGCCGGCGGACCAGGCGGACCGCGCTCGCCGGCGGACCAGCCCTACTTGCGTCCGCCGGGGTTCGTCCCCGACCTGCCCGGCCGGTCAGGTCCCACCCGGCCGGTCAGGTCCTGCCCGGCCGATCACGGCGAGGGTGCGCACCGGGGAGGCGGCGACCACCTGCACCGCGCGGGCTCGTAGCCCCCCGGGCAGCTCGGCGAGGACCCACGGGGCGGGCCGAGGATGGTGGGCGACGGTGCGCCATCCGCTGGCGGTGAGCAAGCGGATCTCGATCCCGGCGGTGGCGCCGACGCTCACCTGGGTGACCCGGGAGCCCGCCGGGAGCCACCAGGTGGAGCGCTCCGGAGCGGTGGCGGCGACCACCAGGCCGGCGAGGTCGGGATTGGGGGTGCCCGGGCCGACCAGCTCGAAGACCGACGCGTCGTCCAAGGAGGTGTGGAGCAGCTCGACCGACCAGGGCTCGTGGGTGGCAACGCTCGACAGGCAGGGCTGGTCGTCGTCCTCGGCGTTGAACTTTGCGGTGACCGCGTAAGCGGCGTGGGTCCGGCGCACGGCGGCGAGCACCGTGGCCGGCGCGCAGTCGGGAGAGGTCTGCTCGAAGCCCCCGGGGTGGCCGGTGAGCAGGGCGGTGGTCCACAGGTAGTGGGTCTCGACGACGCTGTGGGGCGGACCGAGGTGGGCGAGGAGGGTCATGTAGGGCGATCCGGCCGGCGCGGAGGTGCTCTGGCCGAGCTCGACCAGGTAGTCGGTGGGCAGCTGGACGACGAGCACGGCGAGCCCGGCGCACACCGCCACCTTCGCGCGCCGCCTCCACACCTCGGGCGAGGCCTTTCCCCGCCGTTTCGACCACCGTAGGAGGTAGCGGCCGGTTGCCTGCGCCCCGAGCAGGTACCAGAGGCCGAGGATGGGCACGATCAGGATCGTGCGGCGCATGTTCACGTACAGGTAGACCATCGACTCGAGCACGTAGGGGGCGACCAGCCAGATCACCGGATCGCCGATCCCGTAGCGGCGCCACCAGACCACCGCCCCCGCCGAGCAGAAGACGACCGCTGCCGCCGAGGCGGCACCGCCGACGACGACCAGCACTGCGAGGTGGTCCGACACCGGGCTGAACACCGGGGTGACCCCGTCGAACAGGGCGTAGAAGAGGAAGCGGGCGGCGCCCTCGGGGAGCAGCAGCACCCGGTGGACGACGTCGCCGCCGAGGCTCCGGCCGATCTCCCCGGTGTAGCGCTTGCCGGCCACGGGCACCCCGATCAGGGCGCGGGCGACGACGATCGGCAGCAGGAGGGCCGTCTCGAGCGCCGCGGTGAGCGCCGCCCGACCCCACCGGCGGTTGACCACCAGCCAGAGCACCACGCCGCCGTCGATCGCGAGGCCCGCCTCCTTCAACCACACGAGCGCCGCGGCGAGCAGGATGGTCGCCACGCCCGCTGCCGACCAGCTACGTCGGGAGCGACCCCAGGTCTCGGCGGCGAGCAGCAGGCACATCAGGGTCACGAGGAAGGGCAGCTCCGCCATCACCATGCTGGCGAAGGTCCCGAGCAGCGGGTTGAGCGCGAGCAGGAGCAGCACGCCGGCGGCGGTCCGCTCGCCGATGCCCCTCCGCCGCAGCCAGACCCAGCTGAGCGGTAGGAGCACGACGAAGCAGGTCACCGAGAGCAGGCGCTCTGCGACGAAGCCATCGCCGGTCCCGAAGGCGAGGACCAGAGGGGCGAGCAGCGCCGGGTAGCCGGGTGGGTAGTCCTTCAGCAGCGGGTACCCGAAGGGGAGGCGACCGGTGAGCCCGACCCCATGGGCGATCCCCTCCGCCATCGCCAGGTAGGCCCCATCGTCGTCGAAGGAGCCGACGTGGTACCGGGACCAGACCAACCCGACGTGCACCAGGCCGAGGGCGGTGATCGCAGCGACGGTGAGCGCCGGCCGGCGCACGGGCAGGCGCGAGAGGCCGGCGCGGCGTCCGGCGGTGCCGCTCGCCGCAGGCTCGCTGCGCTCGGCGTCAGCTGTCGCGACGCCGGTGCTCGGTGGGTCTGCCGGGGGGCGGATACCTACTGACTAGCGCGTGCGGGCGCTCCGCAGGGCGCGGTGGCCCGGGGAGGGCCGAGAGCAGCGCGCCGGAAGCTGCCCACCAGGGCGTCGACGGCGTCCTCGGTCGTGTCCCAGGAGCACATGAGACGCACGACTTCGTGCTCGCGGTCCCAGTCGTAGAAGTGGTACTCCTCCCGCACGGCACCGGAGAGGGCGGCGGGCACCACTGCGAAGACCCCGTTGGCCTCCACCGGGTGGGCGAGCGAGACGCCCGGCAGCCCGGTCAGGCCGGCGGCGAGGCGGGACGCCATCTCGTTGGCGTGGCGGGCCGAGCGGTACCACAGGTCGCCTTCGTAGAGGGCGAGCAGCTGGGCCGAGAGGAACCTCATCTTCGAGGCCAGCTGGGCGTCGCGCTTGCGCAGGTAGCGCACCCCGGGGGCCGCGGCGGGGTCGACCGCGACCACCGCCTCGGCGAAGAGCGCCCCGTTCTTGGTGCCGCCGAGGGAGATCACGTCCACCCCGAGCGCGCTGGTCGCCTCGGCGAGGCTGCAACCGAGGGAGGCCGCAGCGTTGGCCAGGCGGGCCCCGTCGAGGTGGACCCGCACCCCGAGGGCGTGGGCGTGGCCGGCGAGGCGGGCGAGCTCCTCGGGGCGGTAGAGCGTGCCCACCTCGCTCGACTGGGTCACCGACACCACCGCCGGCTGGGCCCGGTGCTCGTCGCCGAAGCCCCACGCCTGGCGGTCGACCAGCTCGGGGGTGAGCTTGCCGTCGGGGGTGGGGACGGTGAGCAGCTTGATCCCTGCGAGCGCCTCGGGGGCGGCGCCCTCGTCGGTGGCGATGTGGGCTCCCTCGGCGCAGACCACCGCCCCCCACTTGGGCAGCATCGCCTGCAGGGCGACGACGTTGGCGCCGGTGCCGTTGAACACCGGGAAGACCTCCGCCTGTGCTCCGAAGTGGCTCCGCACGACCTGCTCCAAGCGAGCGGTCCAGGGGTCGGCACCGTAGGAGCGGGCAGCCCCGGCGTTGGCCTCGGCGATCGCCGAGAGCACCTCGGGGTGGGCGCCGGCGTAGTTGTCCGAGGCGAAGGCCACCTCCGGCGCACGAGGGGCAGCGTCGGTACCGGGCGCTCCGGCTCGGTCCTCGGGGCGGGCTTCGTCCATGGCGCCCGACCATATGCCATGGGCCCGGTCAGGGCGTAGGCTCGGGGGCAGGGCGACCCTTCCAGGCGGCGAACAGCTCGGCGTAGCGCCCGCCGGCGGCGACCAGCTCGTCGTGGGTGCCGACCTCCCAGAGCTGACCGTCGTCGACCAGCGCAACCCGGTCGGCCCGCTCGGCGATCGAGAGCCGGTGGGCGACGGTGACCGTGGTCCTACCCTCGGTGAGCCGGGAGAGGGCCGCCTCCACCCAAGCTTCGGTGCCCGGGTCGACGCTCGAGGTGGCCTCGTCCATCACGAGCACGGCAGGGTCGGTCAGGGCGGCTCGCACCAGGGTGACCAGCTGGCGCTCGCCGGCGGAGAGGTGCGAACCGCGCTCGCCGACATCGGTCTGCAGACCCTCGGGCAGCTCTGCGAGACGCTCGGTGAGCCCGAGGGAGCTGATCGCAGCCTCGACGTCGTCCTCGGTGGCTCCGGGGTGGCCGACGAGGATGTTGTCGAGGACGCTTCCCCGGAACAAGAAGCCCTCCTGGGGGACCACGACGATCCTGCGACGCAGCTCGGGGAGATCGCTGTTGCGGAGGTCGACCCCCCCGAGGCGGACCGATCCCTCGACCGGGTCGTAGAGCCGCCCGATCAGCTTGGCGAGGGTGGACTTGCCGGCGCCGGTCGGGCCGACGAGCACTAGGTGCTCTCCTTGGGCGACGGTGAGATCCACCTCGGAGAGCACCGGGCGGGAGCCTTCGTAGGCGAAGTGGACGTCGACCAGCTCGAGCTCACCGCGCTCGGGCAGCGGTACCGGTTGCTCCGGGTCGGTCATGGTGGGCTCGGTGTCGAGCAGGGTCACGACCGTGGAGAGGGCCGCCCCCGACGACTGGAGCAGGTCGAAGAGCTGGCTCAGGCTCTGGATCGAGTTGAACAGGTTGCCTACGTAGAGAACGTAGGCCGCCACCGCCCCGATGGAGGTCAGCCCGAGGTGCACGAGCAGCCCGCCGGCGATCAGGATGGCGGCGGTAGCGAGCACCCCGGTGCCCTCGATCTCGGGGAAGAAGATCGAGGCCAGGCGGACCGTGTGCACCTCGGCGTCGAGCTGGGCGGAGTTGCGGGCATCGAACGCCTCACCGACGCGCCGCTCCCGGCGGAACGCCTGGATCACCCGCACCCCGGCCAGGCCCTCGTCGAGGCTCGACACCGTGTCGCCGATGCGGAGCCTCACCGCCCGGTAGGCCTTGGTCGAGGCCGTCCGGTAGCGGGCCGAGGCGACGACGATCGGCACCAGGCAGACCGCGGTGGCAACGAAGAGCAGGGGGGAGATGACGAGCAGGACCACGACCGACGCCACGAAGAGCCCGATGCTCATCACGAAGGTCCCGATGCCGCTCTGGACGAGCGACTCGAGGGTGTCTATGTCGGCGGTCATCCGCGAGAGCAGCTGACCCGAGCTCTCGGCGTCGTAGAAGGCCATCGGCTGGGCGAGCAGATGGGCGAAGACCGCCTTGCGCAAGTCGTTCAGGATCAGCTCGCCGGTGCCCGAGAGCAGGCTCGTCTGCCAGCGGGTGAAGGCGAAGGAGGCAGCTGCCACCGCCAGGTAGGCGCCGCCGGCGATGTCGACCACTTCCATCGAGTGGTGCCGGACCAGTCCGTCGTTGATCAGGTACTCGACGAGCGCCGGCCCGGCGAGGGTCGTCCCGAGCGCCCCGACGACGGTCACCAGGGCAAGCAGCACCCGCCCCCGGTAGCGGCGCATCATCGACCAGGCGACCGAAGCGACGTGACGCTGGCTCGGCCCGGTGTCGTCGGTCCCGAACAGACCGGCCCTGCCGTCCGCCTCGGTCCCTCCAGCCCCGCCGGCCTTGGCCCCGCCGGCCCCGGCCCTGCCGGCCCCGGTCGCTCCCTCGGCTCCGGCCCCGGTCCCGCCGGCCCCGGTCGCTCCCTCGGCTCCGGCCCCGGTCCCGCCGGCCCCATTCGCTACGGCGCTGCGGTGGTTCATGCGGAGCGCTCCTCGTGCTCGGCGCCCCCCGGCCGGCAGCTCCCGGCCGTCGCCGTCGGGGAGCTGCGGGCGCCACCAGGGGTGGCAAGGCCGAGCACCTGGCGGTAGGCGCGCGAGGAGCGCAGCAGGCCCTGGTGGGTGCCGTCGGCTGCTACTCGACCTCCCTCGAGGAGGACCACCCGGTCGGCCAGCGCGACGGTCGCGGCCCGGTGAGAGATGATGACGATGGTCCGGCCACCCATGAGCGAGCGCAGTCCGTCGAGGATCTCTCGCTCCTTGGCGGCGTCGACCGCAGAGGTCGCGTCGTCGAGCACGAGCACTCGCGGTGCAGCGAGGATTGCCCGGGCGAGGGCGATCCTCTGGCGTTGACCCCCAGACAGTGAGTAGCCCTGCTCCCCGATCGGCGTGTCGATCCCAGCCGGAAGCGAGCCCACGATCTCCTCGGCTCCGGCGACACGGATCGCGTCCCGGAGCTCCTCTTCGCTCGCCGACTCCCGGCCGACTCTCAGGTTGTCGGCGATGGTCGCGTCGAAGAGGAAGTTGTCCTCGAACACCACCCCCACCGCAGCACGCACCTCGTCGAGCGGTAGGTCCCGAAGCGCAACCCCGTCGAGGGTGACGACGCCCTCTCTCGGGTCATAGAGCCGCGCGATGAGCGCTGCGACCGTCGACTTGCCGCTTCCGGTCGGGCCGACCAGGGCCACCACCTCGCCGCCGTCGATCTCGAGATCGAGGCCTTCCAGCACGGGGCGCTCGGCACCGGGATAGGTGAAGTCGACCCCGTGGAAGCCTATGGCCCCTCGTCCGGAGGGGAGGTGGGCGGTCTGTCCGGGCGGAGGGTCGGTCACCCCGGCCTCGAGAGCCATGATCGTCCCGATCCGCCGACTGGAGACGAGGGCGCGTTGGAACTGGACCACGAACCATCCGATCGACTGCAGTGGCCCGGTGAGCAGGACCAGGTAGGTGTTGAACGACAGCAGCAGTCCGACGGTCATCTCGTGGTGCAGTACGAGGTAGCCGCCGACCCAGTTGATGGCCACCAGTTCGAGCATGGGGACCACGTTCAGGTACGGGCTGAACGTGGCGCGGGTGCGGACCACGTCCAGGGCCTCACCGCGGACGGCGTCCGCTCGCTCGCCCAGGCGTTCGGTGAGCAAGCTCTCCGCCCCGAAGCCCTTCACGGCCCGGATGCCGCTGATCGTCTCCTCGACCACGCCGGCGAGCTGGCCACGCTCGCGCTGGAGATTGCCGAGCGCAGGTCGCACGGCAGCCGCGTAGCGCTTGGAGGTGAGAACGATGATCGGCAGCATCACGACGGCGATGGCGCCGAGGACCGGGCTCACCACGAGCAGGATCACCGCCACCGCGACCACGGCGAAGGCATTTCCGACCAGTGCCGGTGCGGAGGCGACGAATGCCTGTACCTGGAACAGGTCGCTCGTGACCCGCGACAGCAGCTGCCCCCGGTTGACCCGGTCGTGGTAGGCGACGTCGAGGCCGAGGAGGCGAGTGAAGAAACGTTTGCGCAGCTCGGCCTCGACCCGGCGCGACGCCAGTCCGTTGTTGCGGCGGCGGGCTCCGGAGGCAAGAGCCTGGATCGCGCCGAGCACCGCGATCAAACCCACATAGAGCGCGAGGCGGCGCCAGCGGTGGTCGAGGAGGCCGGCGTCGACCGCCCGGCCGATGAACAGCGGATAGGTCGAGATCGCAGCAGTCCAAACGAGCGCCGCACCCACCGAGGCCGCCAAGGTCCTCCGATGTCCCCTGGTCGCCTCCAGGAGGAAGCTTCCTCCCCCTGGACCCTCCCCGGTGTCGCTGGCCCTGGCTGCCCGTTGCGTGGAAGTCTCGCCGAGCGCGCCGGTCATTTTGGTCCTGCTCCTCGCACAGCACGGGACCGGTGCGGCGACACCGACCCGATCACCTCCCCGGGGGGTTCGTGAGGGTGCGTCACGAGGCACTATCGGCCCCAGCGACGCTTCGCCGACCCAGGTATGTTAGCGGCGTAAGGCGCTCGACCGGCGAAGATCGAGGACCGTCACCGTCGTCCTCCGACCCGTTGTTCCCGGGGCCACCGCAGGGAGCGCCGGGTGGGGCACAGTGCCGAGTGCCGCGCCGAGCGCCACGAGGGGCACCGCGCCGAGCGCCGCGTTGGGCACAGCGCCGAGTGCCGCGTGGGGCACCGCCCGAGTGCCGCGAAGGGCACCGCCCGAGTGCCGCGAAGGGCACCGCACCGAGCACGGCGCCGAGCGCCACGAGGGGCACAGCGCCGAGCGCCGCGTTGGGCACAGCACCGAGCACGGCGCCGAGCGCCGCGAGGGGCACAGCGCCGAGCGCCGCGTTGAGCACAGCGCCGAGCGCCCGGCGGCTCGGGCGGCCATCCGTCGAACCGGGTGCGACGGGTTGGGCGCGCTCAGCGGTCTTGTCCCGGCACCGCGTCCCGGCCTCGAGCCGCCTCCCGGCCTTGCAGCGGCTCGGGTTCGGGTTCGGGTCCTGGTGATGGTTGGTTGGCCTGGTTCATGGAGTCGAGCCAGCCGACCACCGACGAAACGTAACCGGCAGCCTCCTCTGCTGCGGCGCCGTCCCCGCCTTCTCCCCCGTAGCGCACCCTCTGGTAGAGGGCGGTGAGCGGACCGAGCCCCTCCCTCCCGTCGACCTCGTCCTCGCCGCTCGGTCCGTTGCCCGTCGGCCCGCCGGCCCCCGATCCAACCCGCCGCGCCCCGAGCGCTCCCGCCCCGCCGGGCCCTTGCTCGGCTCGCGGGTCGCAACCGGCTCCGGCTCGAAACGGCAGGGAGCAGGAGAGCCGGGAGGCGAGCTCAGCCGGTGTCTCCGCCCGCTGCCGCCCCATCCCGGTGGCTGCCGCGGTGGCGAGGAAGCGCCGGTACTGGTCGCGAACCGATCCTGCAGCGGGCAGGGGCTCGCCCGAGCCGGTCGGATCGGGACCCGCAGGGGCTGCATGCACCAGCTCCTGGCGCCGTGGGCCGCTTCGTCGACGGCGATCGTGGCGCCGGCGCCGCCGGCGGCGGAGGATGCCCCTCAGCTGGTCGAGCAGGTGGCTCCATGCGAACAGCGAGTCGACGACCGTCTCGTCGTCTCCGGTGGTGACAGCCGTGATCCGCGCCCGGGCGAGGTAGCGGCGCAGGAGCCACCGGGCGGCCGATGCCAAGATCACGACAAGGACGGCGAGGACCACCGCTACGAGCACTGGCTCGACCCAGGCCGGTGGGGGGCCGGCTCGTCCCAGCTCCCGGACCGGGAGGGTCCTCGAGGGGGAGACCCTGGGCTTGACCCTCAGGCGAGCCGGGCGGAGATGGGGGAACAGGCGACCGATGCTCCCGATGACCGTGCCGAGCCAGGCGAGCAGGCGGCCGAGGGCCAGGCCGAGGAGCGGAGCCCCCGGTCCGATGGCGAGCGCCAAGAGGACTGCGAGGGCCGCGACGATCGACATCGGTCCCACCAGCGCGACCAGCCAGGCGCCCCCCGGACGGCTGGCCGATCGTTGCCGGGCGCGCCGCTCCAGGTCACGCTCGTGGACCAGAGCGATGACCGCTGCCGCCCCGGGGAATGCGACGAGGAGCAGCAGCGCTGCATGGCCGGCGAGGTGCTCGAGGCGCCCGCCGTGGGCTGCGCCGGCGACGAAGAGCACAGCGAGGGCGCCGGCGGCAAGGCCGGTGCTGCGCAGCGCCCGTGCCTCGTCGACCTCCCGGCGGCCGAGCCACCAGCCGAGCGACCAGGTCACCAGGGCGAGGAACCACGCGAGGCCGGCGGCCCCGACGGCCAGCTTTCGGTGCAAGGCCCAGGGGCTGAACGCAGCAGTCGGCCACCCCGCTGGTCCGAGGGCGCTGGCGAGCAGGCCCGCGGACATTGCCACCAGGATCACGACCGCCAGGGCGGCGATCGCCCGGGCCCCGACGGGCACCGCCGCGGCCCGGAGCCCGGGGCGGCCCAGTGCTCCGGGCCCAGCCGGAGCGCCTCGGCCCCGAGACGCGGGCCGCTCCGAGGCGATCCTCCCATCGGGTCCAGGCGCCCGGGGGCGGTGCTCGAGGCGTCGTCGGGACGGGACCCATCGCTCGGCGAGCGCAGAGGCGGTCACGGCAACGACCGCAGGCAGGGCCACCTCGGCCCAGTCGACGTCCGCGCCTCGGGAGCCGATGTGGGTGAGCGCCGACAGCCACGGCGAGATCCAGGTGGCCGAGACCGCGGCGACGACCGCAGGTACGACGACCCTATGGAGCCAGGTCCAGGGTTTCCCGGTCACGCCAGCTCTCTTCGTGGTCGACCCGCAGCAGCAGGTCGACCTGGTCCTCGGGGGGTGGGTCCCCGAGAGGGCCGCGCACCCACACGGCGCTCAGGTGGTGGCGCCGGCGGAGCTCGGCCAGCACGAGCAGCGTCGCGGCGGGGAAGTCGGATGCGATGACCACCACGCTCGTACCACTTCGCAGCGTGCCGACCCGGGAGGCGAGCACCCCCGAGAACGGGACACGGTCGACGGCCGGCACGCGGGCGAGGGCCTCGAGCACGATCGGGAGCTGGTCGGCGGCACGCCTGGGAGGGAAGGCAAGGGGCGAGCCGTCGACCACCCCGGACGCGAACAGTCCGACCGCCCGGCGCCTTTCGACCAGCTCGGTGAAGATCGAGGCGGCAATGGAGATGACGAGCTCTGCCTGGGAGCGCGCCTCGGCCCTCCGGGAGCGCAGCGGTACCCGGAAGTCGACCAGCAGCGCGGTGGCGAGGGTCGCCGAGCGCTGCGGGTCGCGCACCTGGAGACCGGGGGAGCGCGCAGATGCCCTCCAGTCGATCGAGCGCAGCGGGTCGCCGGGCCGGTAGGGACGGACGCCGACGGCATTGCTCGGGTCCTCCAGCGGACCCCTCGTCGATCTCAGGTCGCCGAGCAGCGCACGCGCCGCAAGAGCCCCGGGGTCGAGGGCGAGGCGCTTGGGGTAGACGAGCAACTGTCGGGTCTCCCCGGAGAGCGACTCCCGGACCCGGAGCCCGAGCGGGTCGCCCGAGCGCAGCAGCGCCGGTCCGAAGCTGTGGAGCCCACGCTCCGCACAGCGCACGACAAGCTTGCGCCGGACCCGCTGGTAGGGGAGCAGCGCGAGGACGCTCACCAGGGCCGGTCCGCAGCGCTCGCTCTCGGTGACCGTCGCCCCCGGGAACCCGAGGCCGCTCGGGACCGGGTCCTCGACCTGGAGCCAGGTGACCGGCAGCGGCTTGTCGTTGACCAGTTCGACTTGGAGGGTCACCTCCTCACCGAAGTCGGCGCGGGCGCTGCTCAGCTCCTGACGGTGGCTCACCGCGCTCAGGCAGTGGCGCTGCCAGAGGTACAGCGACGCCGCGCTCACGGCGCCGAGCGCGCCGAGCAGGGAGAGCGGGAGCGACCCGGCGACGGCGCCGATCACCGCGAGGGCGAGCAGCGCAGCCAGAGCCCACAGCTCGCCGTCGAGCTCCTGCAGCCGGCTCACCCGGGGAACGTGGACCCTAGGAGGTCCTCCTCGACCGGTACTTCTTCGGCGTCGAGGATCTCGGCGAGCACCGAGGCGGCCGTGGCCCCCCGCAGGCGGGCGGGGGCGGCGACCACCAGGCGATGGGCGAGGACGGGCACCGCGAGAGCCTTGACGTCGTCGGGCAGGGCGAAGCTCCGGCCGCGGAGGAGGGCCCTGGCCTGGACCGCCCGATGGAGGGCCAGCGCAGCCCGTGGGCTGGCGCCGAGCGACAGGCGGGGGTCGTCACGGGTCGCCCGGACGAGGCGGAGCAGGTAGCCCGTGAGGTCGTCGGAGACCGAGACGTCGCCCCGGGCCTGTTGCAGTGCGAGCACCCCGGCCGGATCGAGCACTGCGTTCACCTGCGGCACCCGGTCGGTCTCGTAGCGGCGGAGGATCGCCCGCTCTTCTTCGGGGCTCGGGTAGCCGAGCGTGACGCGCAGGCCGAAGCGATCGAGCTGCGCCTCCGGGAGGGGAAAGGTTCCCTCCATCTCGAGTGGGTTCTGCGTGGCGAGAACGAAGAACGGCTGGGGGAGGGGCCGGGTGTGGCCATCGACGGTGACCTGGGCTTCCTCCATCGCTTCGAGCAGGGCCGACTGGCTGCGGGGGGTGGCCCGGTTGATCTCGTCGGCGAGGAGCACCTGGGTGAACACCGGGCCGGGCCGGAACTCGAAGCTCACGCTGCGCTGGTCGAACACGCTCGAGCCGGTGATGTCGGAGGGCAGCACATCGGGGGTGAGCTGCAGGCGGCCGAAGTCGCAGCCGAGGGAGATCG
>JAKARG010000345.1 GCA_021819345.1 Actinomycetes bacterium
GACGTACGAGCAAGTCGGGCTGACTAGCGTTGCGGGCGTGGCGCAGCTCGCTCTCCTCTTCCCCGGTCAGGGCTCCCAGCGTCCCGGCATGGGCATCCCCTGGACCGGCCACCCTTCGTGGGCAGTGGTGGAGCGGGTCTCTGCGGCCACCGGTCGGGACATTGCCGGGCTGCTCACCGACGCCGATGCCGAGACGCTGCGCCAGACCCGCAACGCCCAGCCGGCGACCTTCACCCTCTCGCTCGTGGTCCTCGACGCCGCCAGGGCGACAGGGCTCCTCGACTCCCCCGTCGCCGCGGTGGCCGGCCACAGCCTCGGGGAGTACACCGCCTTGGTGGCCGCAGGCGCGCTGGAGGAGAAAGACGCCGCCCGCCTGGTCCTCGAGCGAGCCGAGGCGATGCAGGCCGCTTCGGAGGCGGCACCCGGATCGATGGTCGCGGTGCTCGGGCTCGACCACGGGCAGGTGGCCGCCGCCTGCGAGGGCTGCGAGGGCGCGTGGGTGGCCAACGACAACGCGCCCGGCCAGGTCGTGGTCGCCGGCACCCCCGCCGCCGTCGAGGTCGTGGCAGCTCGCGCTCGCGAGCTCGGGGCCAAGCGGGTAGTGCCCCTGGTCGTCGGCGGAGCCTTCCACAGCCCGATGATGGGCGCGGCCGGCGGACGGCTCGGGCGGGCTCTGGCTGCAGCCGACTTCGCCCCGGCCCGGGTGGCGGTGGTGACCAACCTGGACGCGGCCCCTCACCTCGCCGGCTTCCCCGACCTGCTCGCCGCCCAGCTCGTCTCGCCGGTGCGCTGGCGCGAGTCGCTGCTCGCCATGCGCAGCCTCGGGGCCGAGCTCTGGGTCGAGCTCGGTCCGGGCTCGGAGCTGTCGGGGATGGTGAAGCGCACCGTCGAGGGCGCCCGCCGCCTCTCGATCGGCTCACCGGAGGACCTGGAGACCGCCCTGGCGGCCGTCGGCTGAGCCGCAGCCCCGGCGGCGATCGACGACCCGAGCCCTGCGACCCGGCCGGCGATCGGAGAGGCTGCAGGCTCCCGCTCAGCGGCAGCCGCTGCAGTGGCCCGACAGCTCGAGGCCGGCGTGGTCGATGTCGAAGCCGTGGTCCCGGGCGACGGCGCCCACGAAGAGCGCCACCTCGTCCTCGAGCAGGTCCTCGACCCGGCCGCAGCGTTGGCAGACCAGGTGGTGGTGGTGGCCGGAGGTGGGGCACAGCAGGTAGCCGCCCTGGTCTCCGGGAAGCGGGACGTGCTGGACCACCCCGGCGTCCTGGAGCGACTGGAGCGTGCGGAACACCGTCGCCCGCCCGATGCCGGCGTCGCGCAGGGCGACCGCGTCGAGCAGCTCCTGGGCGCCGAGCGGGGCCTCGGCGGCTTCGAGCACCCCGGCGATCAGGTCGCGCTGCGGGGTGATGCGCTGGCCGGCGGCGAGGATCCGGCTGCGCACGGACTCACTGGCCACGCAGAGCATCGTATCAGGAGTGATACCCGAGACCGGTCGTGGCCAGGAGCCCGCACCTGAGCGCTTCTGATACCTGGTATCATCTGCTTCGGCGTCCAGCACCGGTCCCGGAGGACCTCATGACGAGCACGGCAGGCGGAGAGGGCGAGGGCACGACCGGGGGCTCGCAACGCCTGGAGCCGGGGATCGTCTCACTCTGGGGACTGGTGAGCCAGAGCATCGCCGGGATGGCGCCGACCTGCGACGTGGTCGCCTTCATGACCGCCGGCGCCGCCTTCGCCCTGGTGGCGCTGCCGCTGTCCTACCTGCTCGCCTTCGGCCTCATGTTCATCGAGGTCAACACCCTCTACCACCTCTCCAAGCACCGGGGATCGGCGGGGGGCTACTACAGCTACGTCTCCGCCGGCCTCGGGCCGCGCGCGGCGCTCGTCACCGGGCTGATGGTGATCTTCTACCAGCTGGTCAGCGTCGCAGGGGTCCCGGTCTACGTCGCCGGCGTCTTCCTGCCGGGGCTCGCCAAGGCCTACCTCGGGACGGCTCTCCCCTCCTGGTTCTGGGTCCCGATGATCCTGTTCTTCATCGGGGTGCCCTGGGCCCTGTCGGTCGCCGGGATCCGCCCCACCGTGAAGACCCTGGTGCTCACGAGCGCCACCGAGATCGTCTTTCTCATCGTGGCGTCCGCGGTGATCATCGCCCGCTCGCCGCTGCACACCCCGCTACACCCCTTCGACCTGGCCGCGGTCGGCGTGAAGGGAGTGGCGCTCGGGATGATCTTCGCCATCACGAGCTTCATCGGAGTGGGCAGCCACGCCCCGCTCGGCGAGGAGGCCAAGGGAGTGCGCACCCAGCAGGGGCGCCTCATCGGCAAGGCCGCAATCTTGTCGCTCACCATGGTCGGAGTGGCCCTCACCATCTCCGCCTACGCCCTCACCGTCGGATGGGGGCAGGCAGCAATGGCTTCCTTCGCCAGCTCCCCGGCACCCGGCGTCACGGTGTTCCTCCGCTACCTCGGTCCCGTCGGGGCGGTCGCCCTAGTGGTCCTCGCGATCAACAGCGCGCTGATGGACGACACTGCGCTGCTCAACAGCACGGCCCGGGTCCTCTACGCAGTGAGCCGCGACCGGCTGCTCCAGACCAGCTTCTCGGTGGTCAACCGCCACCGGGCGCCGGCGGCGGCGCTCTCGGCCGTGGCGGCTCTCGCCACTGCGGTGGGGCTCGGCTTCGGCCTGTGGCTCGGGCCAGCCGGCGCCTTCGACGTGCTCACCACCGCGGTGCTCTTCGGCCTGGTGACCGCGCACACGCTCATGAACGTGTCGCTCATGCGGATCTCCTACCGTGAGCGTCGCGCCACCCAGGTGCTGTTCCACCTTGTGCTGCCGGTGGTCGCGATGGCCCTGTTCTGGTTCGTCCTCTACGAGTCGGTGGTGCCCTTCGCCTTCCCGCTGGCGTGGGCGGCCGTGCTCTGGGCCGTCGTGCTCGCCGGCGCCCTGGCCTGGACCTGGTGGACCACCACCCAAGGGCGGCTCACCCCGGAGTCCGGGCGCTGGCTCGGGACCGCACCGGGCGATGCGCCGGCGCCAGGCGGTCCCGCCGGGTCCTCCACGCTCGCCAGCCCCTGAGGTCGAGCGTCCGGTGACTTCTCGCAGGGCGCTGCGCCTGCTCGCTGGAGGCCACCCCGCGGACTGGCACGGCTGCCGGCTCGTGGCCGCCGAAGTGCATGCCGGGACACCCGTCACCCTCGCCGCTGCGGGCTGCACCCACCCGGGAGCCGGCTGCGCCCTCTCCACGAGCACTCCTTGCGTCGCCGCCGGCGCGGGCCTCCTGCCCCTCCCCTGCCGGCGGGGCGGCCTGGCCCGGAGGCTCGCCCGGAGGCTCCAACAGCTCCTCGACGACCCGCTGACCCCGCCGGTCGTTGCCGGGCGCGCCCTCGCCCAGCTGGCCCGCTCCCCAGAGCCCTGGGCCCGTACCGACGCCGCCGGCGATCCCGCTTGCCCGGCGCCGCTGGTCGCCGGGCTGGCCAGCGACTGGTGGTGGGAGGTCCGCGCCGCGGTGGCCGCCCGCATGGAGCTGCCAGCCGCGGTCGCCCTCCGCCTCGCCGGGGACCCGAGCGAATGGGTGCGCCGGGCGCTGGCCGACAACCCCGGAGCTGATCCCGCAGTCCTCGCCGCACTCCACACCGATCCCCACCTAGGAGTCCGCGACGCCGTGGCCGAGCATCCCGCCACTCCCGACGCCACCCTGCTCGCGATGGTCTGCGACCCGGCGTGGGAGGTCCGACGCTCGCTCGCCAAGCGCCCGAGGGTCCCCGCCGAGGTGCTGGTCGCCCTGGCGCACGACCCCGAGCACTGGGTGCGCTTCTTCGTTGCCTGCAATCCCGCCACGCCGGAGCCGGTCCGCGCCGAGCTGGCCGGCGACCGCCGTCCGAGCGTGCGGGTCCTCGCCTCTCGGGCCGGGCGTCGAGCACGCGGCACCGCCCTGGCCCTCGGTCGCGGCATCGATCCCACTCGGGCGGGACACGCCCGCCCGCCTGGCGAGGCAGGGCCGCCACCCGTCGACTAGAAGCGCAGCAGGCTCCGCCAGTCTGCGATGGATGC
>JAKARG010000346.1 GCA_021819345.1 Actinomycetes bacterium
CTCCCTCGTGGTCGAGATGTTCGCCGCCGGCGTGCTCGGCAACATCGCCCGCCGCCCGTGAGCCCGACGCCGCCCGCGAGCCCGACGCCTCCCGTGAGCCCGACGCCGCCCGCGAGCCCGGCGTCCTCGTGGGCTCGCAGCCGCCCGTGAGCTCGTGGCCGGCCCGGCCCGAGCGGGCCTGGGTGGTGATCGCCGGGGGAGGGACCGCCGGGCACGTCACGCCCGCCCTGGCGATCGCCGGCGCCCTGGTCGACGCCGGCCACGACCCGGCGAGCATCCGCTTCCTCGGCTCCCGGCGGGGAATGGAGCGCCACCTCGTTCCCGAGGCCGGCTACGCGCTGACCCTGCTCCCGGGGCGCGGCATCGTCCGTCGGCCCGACCCGGCCAACCTCGCCGCCGCCGCCGGCCTGCTCGGGGCGACGGTGGCTGCTGGGGTCCTGCTCGGACGCTGGAGACCCGCGGTCGTGGTCTCCGTGGGTGGCTACGCCGCTGCCCCCGGGGTCGTCGCGGCGCTCCTGTGGAGGGTGCCGGTGGTGCTGGCCGAGGCGAATGCGGTGCCCGGGGCGGTCAACCGGATCGCCGGTCCGTTCGCCGCCGCAGCGGCGGTGGCCTTCCCCGGCACCCCGCTGCCGAGGGCGGTGGTCACCGGCAACCCGATCCGTGCGAGCATGGCGGCTGTCGAGCGGTCCCCCGAGGCGCGCCGGCGTGCGCTCGGCGCGCTCGGCTACCCCGGCGACGTGCGGCTCGTGGTCGTCGCCGGCGGGTCGCTCGGGGCCGGCCGGCTGAACGAGGCAACCCTCGGTGTCGCGCAGCGCTTCGCCGAGCGGGCGGGCCTCGCCGTGCACCACGTGGTCGGGGAGCGCAACGCCGCCGAGCTCGCCCGCCGGTGCCCGCAGCTTCCCCCCGGCGGGCTGATCTATCGCCAGGTCGCCTTCGAGCCGCGCATGGACCTCGTCTACGCGGCGGCCGACCTGGCCGTCCACCGCGCCGGGGCCAACACGGTCGCCGAGCTCGCCGCCGCCGGCGTTCCCTCCCTGCTCGTCCCCCTACCGGGGTCACCCGGGGACCACCAGCGACACAACGCCGCCGCCCTGGCCGCCGCCGGTGGGGCGGTGGTGGTCGACGACGCCGCCCTCGACGCCGACCGGCTGGCCACCGAGCTCGACCGACTGCTCGCCGCTCCCGAGCGGTTGGACCGGATGGGTGTCGCTGCAGCGACCCTTGCGGTCCCCGACGCGGCGGCACGGGTTGCCGCAGTGGTCGAGGCCCACTCCCGGAGGCCGAGGTGAGCGTGCTCGCCGCCGGGGCCTCCGGCGGCGGTCGCCACTTGGACCTCCGCCGGCCGGCTCGGGTCCACCTGGTGGGCATCGGTGGGGCCGGCATGAGCGGGATCGCCACCATCCTCGCCACCATGGGCCACACCGTCACCGGAAGCGACCGTCGGGGCTCGCCGGCCCTCGACCGCCTGGCCGACCAGGGGGTGACGGTCGGTGTCGGCCACGACCTCGACCTGGTGGCCTCGGCCGAGGTGGTCGGAGCTTCCTCGGCGGTGCCTCCGTCGGACCCCGAGCTGGTGGAGGCGGTACGCCTCGGCATCGGGGTGCGCTGGCGGGTCGAGCTGCTGGCGGCGATCTGCGAGCTGCGCCGGACGGTGGCGGTCGCCGGCACCAAGGGCAAGAGCACCACCACTGCGATGATCGCCCACATCCTCGAGGCGGCCGGGGAGCGGCCCTCGCTCCTCGTCGGCGCCGACCTGCCCGGTCTCGTCGGCGGTGCCCGCTGGGTGCCCGACAGCGACTGGTTCGTGGTGGAGGCCGACGAGAGCGACGGCACCTTCCTCGCCCTGCCGGCCGAGGCGGTCGTGGTCACCAACGTCGAGGACGACCACCTCGACTGCTACGGCTCGGCGGCCGCCCTGCGGGAGGCGTTCTTCGACTTCGCGTCCCGGGCGGCCAGGGTGGCCGTCGTCGGAGTGGACTCCCCCGGTTCTCGCTCCCTCGTCTCGGCCCTGACCGCCTCGTCGGCGGGCGGTGGGCCCGGTTCGGGCACCCGACCGGCAGCTACCCGTGGCGCAGGAGGCGCCGCGTCCGCAGGGGGCGCCGCGTCCGCAGGGGGCGGCGGGTTGACGCCCGCCGGCGGCGGGTCCCCGGAGGAGGCCACGGGGGTGCCTGCTGCGTTCCGGGCAGCCCGGGAGCTGCTCGGGCTCCGATCGGTGGCCTCTCGCCGGCCCGGCGTAGCGAGGCGCGCCTCGGGGGGCCCGAGGGTGGTCACCTTCGGGACCGCGGAGGATGCCGAGGTCCGAGTGCTCGACGTGCGGAGCGAGCGGGCGTCGGCGCGCTTCTCCGTGCTCCCCGGGCCCCTCGGGGCTCCCGACGGCGAGACCGGGTCGGTGGGCCTCCCAGCTCCCGGCGGGAGAGGTGGTGGCTCTCGGGCCCTCGGGGCCGGGGTGCCGCCTGTGGCACGAGCAGGAGGCCCTGTGCTCGAGGTGGAGCTGTCGGTCCCCGGGCTGCACAACGCGCGCAACGCCAGTGGAGCCCTCGCCCTCGCCGCGTCGATCGGCATCGGCTTGGAGGTCGGGGTCGGGGCGCTGGCCACCTACCGCCCGGTGGGGCGGCGCTTCGAGTGGCGAGGCGAGCAGGACGGGGTCGGCTTCGTCGACGACTACGCCCACGTGCCGAGCGCAGTGGAGGCCACCCTCGCCACCGCCCGGGCCGGCGGGTGGCGGCGGATCGTCGCGGTCTTCCAGCCTCACCTCTACAGCCGGACCGAGGCGCTCGGCGGGGCGCTCGGCGAGGCCCTGAGCTCCGCCGACCTGGTGGTGGTCACCGACGTCTACGGGGCCCGGGAAGATCCTCGACCCGGTGTCGACGGTCGCATCGTGGCTGCCGCCGCCCGTCGCGCGCGCCCGGACCTCGACGTCCGCTACGTGGCGGAGCGCTCGGCGCTCGCCTCGGTGGTCCGCGACCTCCTGCGCCCCGGCGACCTGTGCCTGAGCCTCGGGGCCGGCGACATCACCGCGCTCGCCGGGGAGATCGCTCGCCTCGGCGCGCCTGGGGAGGGGCGGTGACCGCCGTGCCCGGCGGGCACCTCGGCTGCGGGCAGCCCGAGGTCGGTCCCCGAGCACCGACTGGCCGGTCGGGGCCCGGTAGGCGAGCCGCCGCCTCGCCGCCCGCCGCCGCCTCGCCGCCCGCCGGCGGGGCCGATCCTGCGGCGGTGGAGATCGCCGTCGAGTGCCTCGGAGGGCTCGGCCGGCGAAACGGGCCCCTCGGTGCGCTCACGACCTATCGCGTCGGCGGGGATGCCGCAGTGCTCGTGACCGTCAGGTCCCATGACGACCTGGCCCGGGTCGCAGAGGCTGTCAGGACCTCCGGGCTGGAGGTCCTCGTGGTCGGTCGGGGCTCGAACATGCTCGTGTCGGACGCCGGCTTCGGAGGGATCGCGGTCGTCCTCGACGCCGACGGCTTCGGTCGGCTCGGCTTCGAGGACCGCGAAGGGGTCGCCGTGGTCCGAGCGGGCGGAGCGCTGCCGCTACCCGCTCTCGCCAGGCGTAGCGTCGAGGCGGGGGTGCGGGGCCTCGAGTGGGCGGTCGGAGTGCCGGGCTCGGTGGGCGGCGGGGTCCGGATGAACGCTGGTGGCCACGGCTCGGACATGGCCGCGTCGACCGTCGCAGTGACCCTGGTCGACCTCTCCGGGGCGTCTGCGGGCACCCCCCGCCAGGTGCCGGCGGCCGAGCTCGGCCTGCGGTACCGGCACTCGTCGGTCGGTGCCGCCCAGGTGGTGGTCGAGGCGGAGCTGAGAGCCGGGTGGGGGGAGCCGAGCGCAGGCCGGGAGCTGCTCCGGGGCATCGTGCGCTGGCGCCGCGAGCACCAACCCGGAGGCCAGAACGCAGGCTCGGTGTTCACCAACCCCGTGGCCGGCGACACGGTGCCCGCCGCCCTCGTGCCCGGCGACGCCAGGGAGCGCCCCAGTGCGGGTGCCTTGATCGAGGCCGCCGGCTTGAAGGGCCACCGCCTCGGCTCGGCTTGCGTATCG
>JAKARG010000347.1 GCA_021819345.1 Actinomycetes bacterium
TCTACAAGCCGGCGCACGGGCACATCTACGAGGCGATCACGGCGCTGTACGCTCAGGGAGAGCCGGCAGACCCCCTGACCGTCTCGGACGTGCTCCAACGCTCTGGGCTGCTCGAGGCGATCGGTGGGCTACCGACCCTCACTGCGCTGCAGGCCGATACCCCGGCGACCGGCAACGCCGGTCGTTACGCCCAGATCGTCGAGGAGCACGCGCTGCTCAGGAGGTTGATCGGCGTTGCCGGGGCGATCGCCGAGATCGGCTATGGCGTTCCAGACGACGTGTCTGCGGCGCTCGACCGGGCTGAGTCGCTCGTGTTCGAGGTCGCCGAGCGTCGGGTCACCGACACCATGAAGCCGTTGCGTGAGCTGCTCGAGGAGAGCCTCGATCGCCTGTCGGCTCTCTACAGCCGCCAAGAGCCGATCACCGGGGTGCCGACCGGGTTCCGCGACCTGGACGAGCAACTGTCGGGGCTCCAGCCGTCGGCCCTGCTGATCGTCGGTGCCCGCCCGGCGATGGGCAAGGCGCTGGCCCTGGACACACCGATCCCGACCCCCGGTGGATGGACCACGATGGGCGCTGTCGAGGTCGGTGACGAGGTCTTCGACGAGTCGGGCCTACCGTGCCGGGTGACGTACCGCTCTCCGCTGCGAAGTGGGGCGCGCTGCTACCGGGTGAGCTTCGACGACGGGACGGCGATCGTTGCCGACGGCGACCACCAGTGGATGGTCTGGGAGGTCGAGCAGGCCGGTCCGGCGGCTGAAGAGGAGTGCCTGGTCCTCGTCGGAGCGCCACCCCGGGCGGAGCGCGGGATCGGCCGAGACCTGGTCCCCGGTCGGAGGTCGGCGAGGGTGGACCCGGGGTTGGAGCGGGTGGTCACGACCGCCGAGATGATCGCAGGGGGGGTTGTCGGCGGCGACGGGCTCCCGAGGTGGTACCTGCCGGCTACCGGTCCCCTGGTGCTCCCCTACCGAGACCTGGGCGACCGGCCCTTCGAGCTCGGCCGTCGCCTCGCCGAGGCTAGCGACGGGGCGGAGGAGGACCTCCCCGATGGCTGCTTGCGCGCATCGGCCGACCAGCGACGGGCACTCCTCGAGGGGATGCTCGAAGGATCTCGGAGCAGGCTCGGTGAGAGGGCCTCGACGGGAGGGGTGGTCGTCTTCGCTACGGAGCTGTGCGCACGGCGGGCCAGGGAGCTGTCCTGCAGCCTCGGAGAGCTACCAGGCCCGATCGTATCCGTGGGGTATGGATGGGGGTTCCCGCTCGGATCTCCCACCGCGGGCTCCGGGCAAGGGGCTCCCTCGTCTCGCCGGGCGATCGTGTCGATCGTCGAGGTCCCTCCGGTCGACGTGCGCTGCATCACGGTGGACTCGCCGCACCACCTCTACCTCGCCGGGGAGTCGATGCTGGCGACCCACAACACCGCGTTCGCCCTCGGGATGGCCGCGCACGCAGCAATGGTGGCCAGGGTCCCGACGCTGATCTTCTCCTTGGAGATGAGCCACTCCGAGATCACCCAGCGGTTGCTCGTCTCCGAGGCCCGGGTCCCAGGCAGCCGGATCCGCAACGGCCAGCTGCACGAGTCCGACTGGCCGAAGATCAGCAGCGCCATCGGCCGTCTCGGTGAGGCACCACTGTTCGTCGACGACAACCCCAACGTGACCGTGATGGAGGTGAGGGCCAAGGCGAGGAGGATGAAGGCGAGAGAGACTGGGCTCGGACTGATCATCGTCGACTACCTCCAGCTGATGACCGGGCGATCGTCGGCCGAGAACCGTCAGGTGGAGGTGTCGGAGATCAGCCGGGGCCTCAAGATCCTCGCAAGAGAGCTGGAGGTTCCGGTGGTGGCACTCTCCCAGCTGTCGAGGACGCTCGAGACGAGAGCCGACAAACGACCGATCCTCGCCGACCTGCGGGAGTCGGGTTCCCTCGAGCAGGATGCCGACGTAGTGATGTTCTTGTACCGAGACGAGATGTACAACCCGGACTCATCCGACAGGGGAACTGCGGAGGTGATCGTCGCCAAGCACCGCAACGGCCCCACCGGCAAAGTGGGTCTGGCCTTCTTGGATCACTACACGCGCTTCGCCGACATGGCGCGGGTTTAGCCGAGCGCCCCTGCGTCAGACCCTCCGATGGTGGCGGGTCGCGCAGGGGCGCTCGGAGCGGTTCAAGCTTTCACTACATCCACGGTGATCTGGAACTCGACTTCGGAGTGGAGCTTCACCGGCACCTCATGGGTGCCGAGGGTCCTTATCGCCTCCGGCAGGCGCAGCCTTCGGCGCTCGAGGTCGATGTCGGTCTGGCTGGCGACGGCGTCGACTATGTCGGCAGTGGTCACCGAGCCGAAGAGCTTGCCGCCCGAGCCGGCGCGGGCCGGGATCCGGATGACCACCGGCACGAGCTTGCGGGCTATGCCTTCGGCCGCCTCCCGGTCCCTTGCGTCCCTCAGGTCCCTTGCCCGTCGCATCGCCCTTGCCTGGGCTGTCACCCCGTCGCTCGCGACGATGGCGAGACCCTTTGGTAGGAGGTAGTTGCGGGCGTAGCCGTCGGAGACCTCGACGATGTCGCCCCTCTTGCCGAGGAGGTCATGGTCGGAGCGCAAAACGACCCTGGTCACGCGTCCACCTCCTGGCCGGCGAGCACTGGGTCCCCACTCGGGCTGGCGGAGTCGGCATCGCCGGCCCCGTCGGAGCTCGCGGACGTCCCTCGTTCCTCGCGGCGACCACTCCTCGGCCCTCGTCCGGGGCCGCGCTCGCTCACGGTTCGCTGGGCATACGGGAGCATGGCGAGCTCCCTGGCCGTCTTGATGGCTACCTGCACGTCGCGCTGGTGCTGTGCGCAGTTGCCGGTGACCCGTCGTGCCCGGATCTTTCCGCGATCGCTCATGAAACGTCGGAGCAGGTTGACGTCTTTGTAGTCGACCCACGCCGCACGTTCCTTGCAGAACACGCAAACCTTCTTCTTGCCGCGAGGGCGGTTGTCCTTGATGGTCCGCTTGCCGCGGTCCCTGTCGTTGTTGCGTGCCATCAGAAGGGCTCCTCGTCGTATTGGTAGGCGCCAGCGGGCTCTGCGGGAGGTGCCGGGGCCTGAGCGTACGCGCCACCACCGCTCGATCCACCACCGTTGTCGGGGGTGCGGCGATCGTTCTTCGAGATGGTCATCGTCGCCCAGCGAAGGCTCGGCGCCACCTCGTCGGCGGTGATCTCGATCTTCGAGCGGCGCTCCCCCTCCTGGTTCTCCCAGCTCCGCTGGTCGAGCCGGCCAGTCACGACCACGCGCGCACCCTTGGTCAGGGTCTGAGCGGCGTTCTCGGCGAGCTGTCCCCAGCACACGACGTCGAAGTAGGAGGTGGCTTCCTCCCAGTCCTGGGTCTGGCGGTTCTGCCAGCGGCGGTTGACCGCTACGCCGAAGCTCGTCGTTGCTTGACCGTTCGGGGTGAAGCGCAGCTCTGGGTCTCGGGTGAGGTTTCCGGTGATGCTCACGTGGTTCCCGTTGGACATGGTGATCAGGCTCCGTTCTGGTGGCTGTCCGCCTTTGGTTCTCCAGCCGGAGCCGGTCGCTGGGCTCGCCCTGCGACCGCGTCCGGTAGGCGGATCACCTTGTGGCGGAGGACTTCGTCTGCGAGTCCGAGCATCCGGTCCAGCTCGGTCATCACCGCAGGTTCTGCGGTGGCCTCGACTACGGCGTAGTAGCCTTCGTTGCGATGGCGTAGCTCGTAGGCGAAGCGACGGCGACCCCAGCGGTCGACCCTGCCTACGGTCCCGCCACCGGAGGCGACCAGCTCGGTGGCCCGACCGATGGTGGCTCGGATGACATCCTCATCCAGGCCGGCGTCCAATATCACGACTACTTCGTACGGCCTCATTGGCCGATCACCACCTCCCTGTGGTCCCGGCCGCATCGGCGCGGGGCCCCGGACGGTCCGGGGCAGGGTTCGATAGAAGCCTTTGATCCTACTGGGCACCGACGATCCGTATCCACTGGACCCGGGGGTCACAGCTCGGCGGGAGGATCTCGGCGGATACACCAGA
>JAKARG010000348.1 GCA_021819345.1 Actinomycetes bacterium
CCTGCAGGTAGCCCGAGGCGTCGGGCCCCTCGACGACCACCGCCTCCCTCTCCAGCCAATGGTGGGTCACCGCCGGCACCGGTTCAGCCACCTCCGAGCGCCCGAGCACGGGCGGCGCTGATCCGGCGAGCGCCCGGCACCGCTGCGAGCAGTGCGGCGGCCTTGTTGGCGCACTCGAGGTCCTCGTCGGCCGGATCGCTGTCGGCGACGATCCCCGCGCCCGCCTGGACAGTGGCGGTGCCGTCGGGAGCGACCACCATCGTGCGGATGGCAATGGCAGTGTCCAAGTTGCCGGAGAAGTCGAAATAGCCCACCACGCCGGCATAGGGGCCCCGCTTGGCCGGCTCGAGGCTGTCGATTATCTGCATCGCCCTCACCTTGGGCGCGCCCGAGACGGTCCCGGCCGGGAAGGTGGCAGCGAGCACGTCGACCGCCCCGAGCCCTTCCCGGAGCCGGCCGGAGACCTGCGAGGTGAGGTGCATCACGTGGCTGTAGCGCTCCAGGGTCATCAGCTCGTCGACCGTCTCGGTCCCGTAGGCGACCACTCGGCCGAGGTCGTTGCGGGCCAGGTCGACGAGCATCACGTGCTCGGCGCGCTCCTTGGGATGCTCGGAGAGCTCGGCCGCCAGCTTGCGGTCGTGCTCCTCGCTGCGGCCGCGCCGGCGGGTCCCGGCTATGGGCCGGGACACCACCCGGCCCTCGCGGAGCTGGACCAGGGGCTCGGGAGAAGACCCGACCAGGCACAGCTCGGGGTGTCGCAGGAAGAACATCGAGGGGCTCGGGTTCACCTGGCGCAGCGAGCGGTACAGGTCGAACGGCTCGGCCCCGAGGTCCACCTCGAAGCGCTGGGAGACGACGACCTGGAACGCGTCGCCGGCGACGATGTGCTCCTTCACCGCCTCGACCGCCAGGGCGTAGTCCTCCGGCGAGGTCCGCCTCCGGTACGCCGGCAGCTCGTCGTCGCGCTCGGGTGGTACCACGATCGGCTCGTCGAGGGGGTCCGCGCCGCTAGCGGCCAGCTCCTCCAGGCGGGCGACCGCCTCGTCCCAAAGGACGCCGGCCCCTGCTCGACCCGTGCCGGGAGGGATCCGGACGGACTCGATGAGCGTCGCCCGCTGCCGCCAGGAGTCGTAGGCGACGACCTGGCCGAGCACCGAGAGGATCGCATCCGGGTAGCCGTGCTCGTCGGGAGGCACGTCGGGCAGGTGCTCGATCTCCCTGGCGACGTCGTAGCCGAGGTAGCCGACCAGACCGCCGTGCAGCGGGGGGAGGCCCTCCAGGCTCGGGCTGCGCAGCTGCCCGAGGAGCGCGGCGGCGGCGGCGAGGACCCCCCGGTCGGTGGGCACCCCTTCGGGGAGGTCTCCCTCGACCTCGAGGCGGAGCCCTCGGGCGATCAGAGTGGCGCTCGGGCGGAGGCCGACGAAGGACCACCGCCCCCAGGGGCCGGCGTGCTCCACCGACTCGAGCAGGAACACCCTGCCCGGCTCCCGGCCCCCACCCGGCCGGGCCCTGGTGAGGCGGGTGAAGGCGGCCACCGGGGTGGTCAAGTCGGCGAGCAGCTCCCGCCACACCGGCACGACGGTCCAATCCTCGGCGAGCGAGGCGAACTCCTCCCGGCTCGGGCGGATCACCGCAGCTCCCGGCCTGCCGCCGGGCTCTCCTTGCCGAAAGCCCGGAAGAAGCAGCTCCGCTCCCCGGTGTGGCACGCCCCCCTGCCCTCCTGGTCGACCACCAGCAACACGGTGTCGCCGTCGCAGTCGTAGTAGGCGGCACGCACCCACTGGCGGTCGCCCGAGGAGTCGCCCTTGCGCCAGCGCTCCTGGCGGCTGCGCGACCAGAACACGGTCCTGCCGGTGGAGAGGGTCTCCTCCAAGGCCTCCCGGTTCATCCAGGCGAGCATCAGCACCGCCCCGCTCCCCCGCTCCTGGACCACTGCGGGCACCAGCCCGTCGGCCCCGAAACGGACCCCGTCCAGCTGCTCGGGGACCGCGGCGATGGGGGTGGCTCCCGGCTGCACCCCCCCACTCTATGGTGGGGCGTCGGCGGGACCCGCCGGCGCTGGTCGTGCCTGCCGAGCCGCCACCGACCAAGCAACGGCATATCGGAGCGAACGTCGCACCCGCTCGGTAGCCTTGGTGCGTAGGAGGTCCAGCAGTGCCCGACATGGCGAGCGCGGAGGAGCTGCGCCGCATCCTCCGCCTGATCGAAAGCGACGCGGGGCTGCGAGCCGAGGTGCGCCGCGCCGTGCTCACCGACGACCTGCTCGACCTGCCTCGCCGGGTGGTCGAGCTCGACGCCAGGCTGACCGAGCGGATGGACCAGCTGACCGAACGGCTGGACCAGCTGACCGAGCGGCTGGACCGGCTGACCGAGCGGATGAGCAGCTTCGAGATCGCGCTCGAGAAGCTGGTCGACATGGTCCGGCGTCACGACGTCAGGCTCGGGATGCTGAGCGGCTGGCGCTACGAGGCGTCCTGGCAGGAGCACGCCAACGCCTTCCTCGGCAGTAGGGGCTTCCGCAAGGTGCGCAGGCTCCCGACGGAGGCGCTCGGCGAGATGCTCGACGACGCCGAGGAGGCGGGCAGCCTGACGCCCGCCCAACGAGACGATGCCATTCTCGTCGACGCCGTCCATCGGGCTGTCCGCCGCGACGACGGGGTGCAGGTGGCGGTGGCTGCCGAGGTGTCGGTCAGGATCCATTTCGAGGACGTGCAGCGGGCCGAGCGCCGAGCTGCGTTGCTGCGCGGAGCCCTGGGGCTCGACACGGTCGCCTGCGTGGCCGGCGCGTCCATCGACCCGCTCGCTGCGGCGCGAGCCGAGTCGGCAGGGGTGCTCGTAGTGCTACCTCACGAGTGGCAGGCGCTCGAGGCCTACTGACCGCCAGCCCCGGACCGGCCGCCCGTGCCGGACCGGCCGCCAGTACCGGAGGCCGATCGATCGAGGGCGCAGTCGGTTCGGGCGCCGCTAGAGGTAGAGCCCCGTCCCCCCGGCAACCCGCTCGGAGGCGACAGCGTGGATGTCGCGCTCGCGAAGGATGAGGTAGTCCTCTCCCTGGACCTCCACCTCGAAGCGGTCCTCGGGGTTGAACAGCACCTGGTCGGCAGGCTTTACCGCCCTGACCTGGGGCCCGACCGCCACCACCTCCGCCCAGGTGAGGCGCCGGGCGACCTGGGCGGTGGCCGGGATGAGGATGCCCGCCCGGGACTTGCGCTCCCCGTCGGCCCGGGGGATCTGCACGAGCACCCGGTCGGCCAGCATCTGGATCCCCTGCTTGGGGCTGTCCACCATTCCCCGAGGGTAGCCGTCGAGCACACCCCGGCCGCTGCCGGCACCAGCCACCGGCGGCACCAGCTGCTGGCGAGCGGTGGCCGAAGCGAGCAGAGGCGGTGGCCTCGGCGGGTGCCCGGGAACCTCGGCGGGTGCCCGGGAACCTCGGCGGACGCCCGGGGGCCTCGGCGGACGCCCGGGGGCCTCAGCAGACGCCCGGGAAGCAGTCCTGGTGGCTCGGCGGGTCCCCCCCGCCGGCGGCGGCCAGCACTGCCCGGACGCAGGCACGGGTCACGACATCGGCGCCAGCCGCCATCACCCTCCCGAGCTGGCCGGCACCTACCGCCCCGGCCCGGAGCAGCCCGGCGCCGTCGCGCGCTCCGCCACGGCCAGCCGCTCGGACGGCACCGGTGCTCAGCGCGAAGACCACGTCGCCGTCGGTGAGGCCATGGGCAGGCCGGAATGCCCGGGCAAGGCCGTCGTGGGACGCCATCGCCACCCGCATGCAGTCCGCCCGGCCGAGCCGCAGGTCGGTCGCAACGACCACCAGCACCGTGGACCCGCGCCCGGGCCACTCGTAAGACGGGGGCAGGGGGCGCGCAGCGCCGGTGGGCAGGGGGTGCCGCGGGCCCGGCGCTTCGCCCGGGAGCAACAGGTCCGCTCCGTAGAGCCTGCCGGTTCGCAACTCGGCCGGGCTGCCGGCCGAGTTGACCACCGCCAGGGCGGCGACCGTAACACCCGCCGCCACGCCCGAGCGAGGAG
>JAKARG010000349.1 GCA_021819345.1 Actinomycetes bacterium
CCCGCTAATGGTCGAGACCGGCCTGCGCCTCACCTACTCCATCGTGATCATCGCCGGGCTCGCCTTCCTCGGCTTCGGCCTTCCCCCCCCGACACCCAACTGGGGCTACATGATCCAGGAGAACCGGATCGGCCTCTCGTCCAACCCGTGGGCAGTGGTCGTGCCCGCTGCCTTGATCGCCCTGCTCACCATCGGGGTGAACACCTTCACCGACGCCATCGCCCGGGTCGTGATCGGCGTCGAGGGCCGCAGCGAGGACGCCACCCTCGCAGGCGTCCTCGGAGTCGGTGGGGTCGGAGTCGGCGGGATCGGTGGGGCCGGCGGGATCGGTGGGGCCGGGTGAGCGGCGCATCGGTGCCGGGCGCCACCGCCGAGCGGGTGGAGGTGGAGGACCTACAGATCCGCCTCGCCGGCGGCCCCGACGTCGTCGACGAGGTGTCCTTCCGGGTCGGCCCCGGTGAGATCCTCGGCTTGGTCGGCGAGTCCGGCTCGGGCAAGACCACGGTTGCCCTCGCCCTGCTCGGCTATGCCCGCCGGGGCCTGCGGATCACCGGCGGCAGGGTGCGCATCGACGGCCTCGACCTGCTCGGCCTCGACCAGGCGAAGCTGCGGGCCGTACGCGGCGCCCGCGTCGCCTACGTCCCCCAGGACCCCGGCGCAGCCCTCAACCCGACCTTGCGCATCGGCCACCAGATGCACGAGGCGCTCCTCGCCCACCCCGACGCCGCCACGGACCGCGACGAACGGATCGCCCAGGTCCTGACCGACGCCCGCCTCGACCCAACCTCGGGGATCCTGCGCAAGTACCCCCACCAGCTCTCGGGCGGCCAGCAGCAACGGGTGGCGATCGCGATGGCCTTCGCCTGCCGCTCGTCGGTCATCGTCTTGGACGAGCCGACCACCGGGCTCGACGTCTCGACCCAGCGCCACGTCCTCGACACCGTCCGCCAGCTCTGCAGCTCCTACGGGGTGGCAGCGGTGTACGTGAGCCACGACCTCGCAGTGGTGAGCGGGCTCGTCTCGCGCGTCGCGGTCATGTACGCCGGACGGCTCGTCGAGCTCGGCACCACCGAGGAGGTCTTCGCTGCGCCGATCCATCCCTACACCCAGGGTCTCCTAGCCGCCGTCCCCTCCCCAGAGCGGGCCGAGACCTTGATCGGTGTGCCCGGCCAGCCCCCTCGCCCGGGCCGGCGGCCGGTCGGATGCTCGTTCGCTCCCCGCTGCCCGAAGGCTGCCGACCCCTGCCGACAAGCCGACCCCCCGCCGGTCGAGCTCGACGGTCGCCTGGTGCGATGCCTACGCGCCGCCGATGCCGCCGGGGACCGCCCGAGAGGAGGTCGGCTCGTGGCCCCCCGGGTCGAGCGGACCGGCTCGCTCGTCGAGGCGACGGGTCTCGACGCCTACTACGGGCGCTTCCAGGTCCTCCACGACGTCGAGCTGCACATCGCCCCCGAGACCTGCACCGCAGTCGTCGGCGAGTCCGGCTCGGGCAAGACCACCCTCGCCCGCTGCATCGTCGGCCTCCACTCCCACTGGAGCGGTCGGCTCCGCTTCGAGGGAGCCGACCTCCCGCCGGGGACCCGCAAGCGGACCAAGGACGTGCTGGCCCGGATCCAGTACGTGTTCCAGAACCCCTACACCTCCCTCAACCCGAGAAAGACCATCGGCCAGATCGTCGGCCAACCGCTGGAGCGCTTCGGCTCCCTGGCCCCCCGCGAACGGGACCGACGGGTGGCGGAGGTGCTCGGGGAGGTGTCGCTCGGGCCCGACTTCTCGCAGCGCTACCCCGACCAGCTCTCCGGGGGGGAGCGCCAGCGCGTCGCCATCGCCCGTGCCCTGGTGGTCGAGCCCACCCTGCTCGTCTGCGACGAGGTCACCTCCGCCCTCGACGTGTCGGTCCAGGCGGTGATCGTCGAGCTGCTCCGCCGCCTCCAGGTCGAGCGCCAGCTGACCATGCTGTTCATCACCCACAACCTGGCCCTGGTCCGCAGCATAGCAAAGAGAGCGGTCGTGCTCTGCAACGGGCGGGTGGTCGAGTCGGGGTCGGTCGAGGAGATCATGGAGCACCCGGTGGACCCCTACACGGTCGGGCTGATCACCGACGTGCCCAAGCTGGCGCAGCGTGGCGGGGCCGCCTCGGAGCAACCGGCCGCCTGGCAGCCTTGACCCGGCCGGCGGCCTCGTCCCGGCCGGCAGGAGCGGGCCGGGCGGGCCAACCGCCCCTCGCCCGCGTCGATCGCCCCGCCGGGGATGCTCGCCGTGACCTCCGCTGCCTCTTCGACCCCGCCTCGGTGGCGGTGGTCGGCGCTTCCGACGACCCCCGCAAGTGGGGCAACTGGCTCGCCCGGGCTGCCCTGCTCGGGGCGCACCGCAGAGAGGTGATGCTCGTCAACCGCCGGACCGCCACCGTGCTCGGCCGGCCCACCCACCCCTCCCTCGGCGAGCTGCCGACACCACCGGAGCTGGTCGTGCTCGCCGTCCCCGCGGCCGCCTTCGAAGAGACGGTCGACCAGGCCCTCGAGATCGGGGCCCGGGCCATCCTCGCCATCACCGCCGGCCTCGCCGAGACCGGGCCCGCCGGCGTCGCAGCGGAGGCGGCCGCGGTCGCCCGCGTGCGGCAGGCGGGCGCCGTGCTCCTCGGGCCCAACTGCCTCGGGGTGATGGACGCGGCCAGCGAGCTCCGCCTCACCTCCAACGAGCTGCCGTCCGGGCCGATCGGGCTGATCTCCCAGAGCGGGAACCTGGCCCTCGAGATCGGGGCCCGGGCCGCCGATGCCGGCCTCGGCTTCGCCAGGTTCGCCTCGATCGGCAACCAGGCCGATCTCGACGTGGCCGACCTGGTCGCCGACTTCGCTGCGAGCGGGGTCGAGGCGATCGCCCTGTACTGCGAGGACTTCCGCCGGGGCCGGAGCTTCCTCGAGGCGGCCCTCGAAGCGAGCAGCGCCGGGGTGCCGGTGGCTCTCATCACCGTCGCCGGCGGCGGCGCCGCCGCCCGGGCCGCTCGTTCCCACACCGGCGCGCTGGTGAGCGGAGCCGGGGCCCTCGGCGCCGCATGTCGCGCCGCGGGGATCGAGCAGGTCTCGACGCCCCGCGAGCTGGTCGCGCTCCTCCAGGGCCTGCTCATGCGACAGAGCCCCGGGGGCTCGCGGGTCGCCGTGCTCGCCGACGGGGGTGGCCACGGCGCAGTCGCCGCCGGCCTGGCCGAGGCGCAGGGCCTGTCGGTCCCGGCCCTGCCTGCGGAGCTGTCGGGCCGCCTCGCTGCCGCCACGGGGACCGGAGGTGGGACGAGCAACCCGGTCGACCTGGCGGGTGCCGGGGAGCAGGACCTGTGGTCCTTCACCAGGGTCGTCGACGCCCTCCTCGGCGCCGACGAGGTCGACTCGGTGCTGATGAGCGGCTTCTTCGGCGGCTACGGCGACTACGGCGAGGGCCTGCGGGCGACCGAGCTGGAGGTGGCCTCCGGTCTCGGGGAGCTGATGGCCGAGCACGCCAAGCCGCTCCTCGTGCACTCGATGATCGCCGCCTCGAGCGACCCCGGCTCCCCGCTCGGGCGGCTGCGCAGCTCCCGGGTCCCGGTCTACCGAGACGTCGAAGCCGCCGTATGGGTCGCCGCCCGGCTCGCAGAGCGGGCCGCGCGCCGCGCCGCCCGCCTCCCGCCGCTGCGCCGAGAGCTCGCCGGGCCAGGCGATGCCGGCTACTTCGCCGCCCGGGAGCTGCTCGGGGCGGCCGGCTTCCCGTTCCTGCCTGCCCACCGGGTCCACGACCGGTTGGAGGCACTTCGCGCCGCAGAGGACCTCGGCTGGCCGGTGGCGGTGAAGGCGGTGAGCCTCGAGCACAAGAGCGACTCCGGCGGCGTCGTCCTCGGGGTGGGAGACGCCGCGACCCTCGAGCAGGTGGTCGACGATCTCTGGGCCCGGCTCGGTCCCGGACCGCTCTCGGTCGAGCGGATGGCCGACCCGGCTGGAGGCGTCGAGCTGATCGCCGGCTGCGTACGTGACCCACGCTTCGGACAGATC
>JAKARG010000350.1 GCA_021819345.1 Actinomycetes bacterium
CGACGATCGAGTGGAAGCTGACCAACGGCATCTCCGAGTCGAACAACGCCGCCATCGGTCGGATCCGATCAGCGGCCCGGGGCTTCCACGAGCCGGAGAGCTTCATCACCATGATCATGCTGGACCGAGCTGGCATCGCCCCGAAGCTTCCCTGGGCCTCATGACCCACGAGACCGGCAGAAGACCCGCTTTTGGGACGGCTACGACGCCCTCTCACCCGCCGGTCAGGCCCAGGTGATCGGCCCGGTCATGAACAAGCTGCGGGCCGTGCTCGCCCGGAGCTTCGCTCGGGACCTGCTCGGCTCGGCCACCTCCAGCTTCTCTATGGCCGACGTCCTCGACGGCGGCGTGCTCCTCGCCCGGCTCCCCAAGGGCCTCTTGGGCGAGGACACCGCACGGCTGGTGGGCTCGCTGCTCGTCGCCCGGGTGTGGCAGGTGGCGACCGCCCGTGCCGGGCGGACGGCCCGCCACGACGCGTCGCTCTATGTCGACGAGTGCCAGAACTTCCTCGCCCTCCCCGGCGCGCTCGACGACGTGCTGGCCGAGGCCCGCGGCTACCACCTGTCGCTCACCTTGGCCCACCAGCACCTCGGCCAGCTGCCCCGCGACCTTGCCGAGGCAGCCTCGGCGAACGCCCGCAACAAGGTGTACTTCAACGTCTCGCCCGAAGACGCCCGGGTGCTCGCCCGCCACACCGAGCCCTACGTGAGCGCGTACGACCTCAGCCACCTCGGCGCCTACCAGGTTGCCTGCCGCCTGGTGGTCGGTGGCCAGGACCTGCACGCGTTCACGCTTCGGACCCGTCCGGTGGCCCGTGCTGTCCCCGGTCGGGCGGCCGAGGCCCGGACGGCGGCCCGAGCCCACGCCGGGCGCACCCAGGAGGAACGTCGACACGAGCTGCTCGTGCGTCGACGCCAGCACCGCCGAAGTGACGGCGGCGGGTCCCGCGGCGTCTCGACCGGCGTGCCTGGTGGCGTCTCGTCCGCCGTCCTTGAGACGCCGGGGTCGGAGGTGCAGAACCGCCGGCACCGGGCCGCTCCCACCTTGGCGTCGGAGGACCCCGACTCGTGGAGCATGTCATGACTGCTTCTTCTCCTCTCCGGCGGGGCGCCGTGCCGGCGCTCGACGCGCTCGGCCGGTTGACCGAACGCGACCGCCTCATCTGCCGGACGCTGTGGGAGCACCGGATCCTCACCACCGAGCAGGTCTGCGACCTGTGCTTCACGAGCCTCGTCTCGGCCCAGCATCGCCTCGTCACGCTGTGGCGCCTCGGGGTGCTCGATCGGTTCCGCTCCATCCGCCCGGTGGGTTCGGAGTCCTGGCGCTACACGTTGGGACCGCTCGGGGCTGGCATGGTCGCAGCCGAACGCGGGGTGGATCCGCCGCGGGCCTCGGTGCTGCGCGACCGGGTGGTGGCGCTCGCAGCCGGGCAGCGAACCGCCCACACCCTCGGGGTGAACGGCTTCTTCTGCGCGCTCCACGCCGCGGCACGCTCTCGGCCCGACGCGGCGGTGGGCGCGTGGTGGTCCGAGCGGCGGTGCGCGGCGGAGTGGGGGGACTTCGTGCGTCCCGACGCGTACGGGGTCTGGGAGGAGGGAGGCGACCGGGTCGAGTTCTTCGTCGAGCACGACACCGGCACCGAGACCCTCGCCCGGGTGGTAGCCAAGTTGGACGGCTATCGCGATCTCGCCGAGGCCGAGGGTGCGGCCCGGCCGCTGCTCTTCTGGCTGGCTCAGCCAGGCCGTGAGCCGGCGCTGCGCCGGTCACTCGAAGGGACCTCCCTGCCCGTCGTGACGGCCGCCGCCTGCACCGGCAGTCCCGCCGATGCGGTGTGGCTCGCGCTGCGCGAGGCTGCACCCCGGCGTCGGCTCATCGAGCTGGCCGAGCGGGCCACGGTGCCGAGCCGATGACCAACATCCGCTCCTCGGCCGCCGGGCGGGCCGCCGAGATTGAACATCGACACCCTCCCGGGCGGCCCGTGCCAACAGATCCCGCCCCGGTCTGCGAACCTGGCCGGGGCGGGCACCCTCTGACGCTGCGTGGACAGCTTCGCCTCGTCGGTGACGAGGCCGGCCGGGCATCGGCGGCGGCCCAGGGTCGAGCACTTGCCGCCCTGCTCGCTTCGCTCGGCGACGTGGAGGTAGGACAGGGGAAGGAGGTCTCGCCATGACCACGCCCGTCGGTCCAGCTCCCCGCTATGCCTGGTACGGACGGGTCTCGACCGAGGACGAGCAGGACCCGACGCTCAGCTTCCCTCGCCAGCTGCAAAACGCCGAGCGACAGGTCGAGGAGGCCGGCGGGCGGATCGTCGCCCACTACTACGACATCGAGTCCGGCACTGGCTCCTACGCAGCACGTGGCTCTGGCGGCCTCGCCGGCTTCGACATCGCCATCCCTCGGGACGGCGGCCTCAAGGAGCTGCTCGCCGACGCTGCCAGACGCCCGGCGCGCTTCGACCGCGTGATCGTGGAATCCATCAGCCGCCTCAGCCGCAACTCCTCGGTCGCCTTCCGGGTCGAAGACGAGCTGCGAAGCGCTGGCGTCCGGCTCTGCGCGGCGGACGAGCCAATGGAGGAGTCCTTCGGGACCATCGTGCTCCGGCATGTGAACATCGGGATCGCGCGGGGCTATCACCACGAGCTGATGGTGAAGTCCCGCCAGGGTCAGGAGACCTCGACCCGCCAGGGCTGGCACACCGGCGGTGTGGCGCTGTACGGGTACCGCTTCGTCACCCACGACCACCCCAACCCCCACAAGGCGAGCCGCGGCATCAACAAACGCACCCTGGAGCTGGACCCGGTGCGCGCCCCGGTGGTCCGTGCCATCTACGACTGGTACCTGGGCGGGGGCGTCGGGCTCCTCCAGATCCGCGACCGCCTCAACGCCGACCTCGACCGCTACCCGCCGCCGGTGCCGGTCGACCCGGCTACCGCACGCGGTGCCTGGAGCAGGTCGTCAGTCTGGGAGGTGCTCAGGAACCCCAAGTACACCGGCTACCAGGTCTGGAACCGCAGGGCGAGGAAGAAGGGCCACAACCGGACCAACCCGCCCGAAGCGTGGATCTGGTCCGAAGAGCCCGCACATCCCGCCATCGTCAGCCGCGAGGAGCACGAGGCCGTCCATGCACGCGCCCGGGCCAACGAACGCTCCCGTCAGGGCGTCCCCGCGACGACGGCACGACCGACCGCGAAGACCAAATACCTCTACCGCGGGCTGCTCCGCTGCGGGATCTGCGGGCTGCGCATGTGGGGCAACCACCGCCGCCACTCCACGTACTACTCGTGCCAGCCCTCACACCAGCGGTCGAAAGACATCCCCGCCGGCCATCCGCCGCACGTGTACCTGAACGAGCAACGCTTGAGCGACGCGCTGCTCCCGTTTCTCGCCACCGCCCTCTTCGGCCCCGAACGCACCGGGTACTGGCGCCACGCCCTCGACGCCGCCGCCGAGCCTGAACGGACCGCCCCGGCGAGAGAGCGCGCCAGCGAGATCGAAGCCGAGATCGGCGACCTCGAACGCCGGATTGGCCGCCAGCTCGTGAACCTCGAAGCCGACGACGTGACCCCGGCACTGCGGCGACGGGTCGCCCAGCGCGTCGACGAGCTGGAGATCGCCATCGCGGATCGGCGCCAACGCATCACTGTCCTCGCCGAACAGGTGGCAACCACGGCGCCCACGTTGGCCGACGTCGCCCCGTTGCTCGACCGCCTGCCAATCCTCGCCGGCGTGCTCGACGCGGCGCCCCAGGGCGAACTGCGGGCGCTGTTCGACTCGCTACAGCTCGACGTCGTCTACCAGCCGGCCGACAGCGCCCTCGATGTCGCAGCCACCCTCTACGATCTCGGCAGCGAGACTGCCCAGTCCGCCGCACCGAGAAGTGCGGAGGACTGGTACGCGCCCCCGGCAGGATTCGAACCTGCGACGCACGGTTTAGGAAACCGACGCTCTATCCCCTGAGCTACGGGGGCGGGACTTCCGCGTGAAGCTCCGCGCCAACCTCCGCGTGGACTTCCG
>JAKARG010000351.1 GCA_021819345.1 Actinomycetes bacterium
TCCGATCTCGGCGACCGGTGACGATCTGATCGGCCAGGAGCCGGCCGGTGACCGGCCCGAGCGTGATGCCCCACATCCCGTGCCCGCCGGCAACGTGGACCGCCGGGTCGGTAGTCGCCCCGATCAGGGCCAAGCCGTCGGGGGTTATCGGCCGCGAGCCGACCCAGGTGTCGTGGACAGCCTGCCAGTGGACGCCGGACAACAGTGGCTCGGCCGAGGCGATGAGAGCATCGATCCGGGTCGGGTTGGCCGGTGACGCCGCATCCCCGAGCTCCATGGTCCCCCCGACCCTCAACTGACCGCGATAGGGGGTACAGGCCACGCGCTGCACCGGGAAATAGGCCGGGCAGGGAACCGGCGCGGAGGTGGGAACGCCGAACGAGTAGCCCCGACCGGCCCGGACCGGGACCCGAACCCCGAAGGGTGCGGCCAGGCGGCCGATCCATGTCCCGCTCGCCAGCACCGCTACGTCGGCGTCGACGGGGTCGAGGCCGGGGGCACTGGCACGTACCTTTCCGCCGGCGCTCCGGCGGACCGCGGCGACCTCGTAGCCGGTCTGGATGGCACCCCCCCGGTCACGAACCGACTCGGCGAGAGCCGAGGCGAACGCCCCCGGGTCGAGGTAGCGCTGACCACCGAGGCAGATGGCATGGCCCACCCGCCAGGACAGCTGTGGGAGCAGCTTGCGAGCGGCGTCGCCGTCGAGCTCGTCCGCCTCGACGGGCTGCCCGGCGCGGGCCATCAGCTCCAGCTCGTGACGCATGCCCGCCGCCTGGTCGCGGTCGGTGAAGCCGGCGAGGATCGGGGCTCGGATCGTCTCGGCAACCACCCCGCCGGCAGCGAGGACGTCGAAGGCCTCGAGGGCGCCGGAGTTGATCTCCAGGTAGCCGCTCATCGCTTCCCGCCAGCGCCGAGCCGTGCAGTTGCGTGCGAAGCGGAGCAGGAACGCCCAGAGCCCAGGGTCGAGGGTGGGCGGAACATAGAGCGCACCGGTCGGGTCGAGCAGTGCGCGCATCCCGTAGCGCAGGACCGCGGGCTCCGGCAGGGGCACGGCCAGTCCGGGCGAGACCCAGCCGGCGTTGCCCCACGAGGCGCCGGCAGCCGGATGATGACGCTCCAGCACCGTCACCTCGACCCCTGCATCCTGGAGGAACCAGGCAACCGAGAGCCCCACCATGCCCGCCCCCACGACCAGCGCCCTGCGGGGAGGCTGGTGATCGACCATGCTCCGGTCCTCCGTTGCGACAGCTGCTCGGAGGCCCAACCCTATTCGGATGCTGCGCCGAGGCGGCCAAGCAGCCACGACGGCCCACGGACCCGAGCGCCGGAGATCCGCGCGGCCAGCGCCCGATCGGCACTCACCAGCGTCACCGAGCCCTCCTCCCCGGTTGCCAGCTCCACGAGGGCATCGTCCCCGGTGCTCGCTGCGTGCACGACCCTCACCCCTCCCCACTCCAGCTCCCCCGCCCCGGCCCGCCCTGCGCCCTCCAGGACCACGACCACCGGAGCGTCGAGGGCTCCGTTCCGGACCGCCTGGCGCAACCGGTCGACCAGGACACGAGCAGCGCCGGCACGATCACGCCACCACCCGTCCGGCCGGCTGCCGATCACGTTGGCTGCGTCGACCAACAGCAGCCCGGCCGCGCGAGCAGCCGGGCGCGGATCTTCCCGAGTGCCCACCAGGCCCATGATGGCCGGCCGGCCCCGGTCCCGGCCGGCTCGGCGTATCCTCGCCGCCGTGGGCTGGAGCGTTTCGGACATGGCCGACCAGAGTGGCCGCCGGGTGGTGGTCACCGGTGCCAACAGCGGTATCGGCCTGGCCGCAGCCACCGAACTGGCCCGCCACGGCGCGGAGGTCACCCTGGCGGTCCGGGACGAGGCCAAGGGCCGGAGGGCCGCCTCGGGGATGCCGGGCCGAGTGGAGGTCCGCAGGCTGGACCTGGCCGACCTGTCGTCGGTCCGGGCCTTCGCCGAGGCCTGGGACGGCTCCCTCGACGTGCTGGTCGACAACGCCGGCGTGATGGCGACCCCTCGGGGTCGTACCGTCGACGGCTTCGAGCTGCAGTTCGGGACCAACCACCTCGGGCACTTCGCACTGACCAACCTGCTGCTGGCGAAGTTGACCGACCGGGTCGTGGTCGTGTCTTCCCTGGCCCATGGAGGGGGCAGGATCGACCTCGACGACTTGAACTGGGACCGCCGCCGCTACCGGGCTTGGCGGGCCTATGCGCAGTCGAAGCTCGCGAACCTGCTGTTCGTCTGGGAGCTCCAGCGGAAGCTGGAGCAGGCCGGCTCGCCGCTGCTGGCGCTGGCCGCCCATCCCGGCTACGCGGCGACCGAGCTCCAGACGAGAACGGGTAGCCCGATCTACAACCTCGCCTCGCACGCGCTCAACCACCTCGTGGCCCAGAGCGCCGAGGACGGGGCGCTACCGACCCTCTTCGCCGCCACCGAAGACCTCCCGGGACGCACCTACGTGGGGCCGGGCGGGTTCATGGAGATCCGGGGGGCGCCACGCGTCGTCGGGCGGTCCGGCGCCGCCAGTGACGACGCCGTCGCCGAGCGCCTCTGGGACGCATCCGAGCAGCTCACGGGCGTGAGCTTCCCGCTCTGAGTCCAAGGGCGAGGCTGAGGCCCGCCGGGGAGGAGAAAGCAAGGGTCGGCGGAGATCCCCGTGCCGCTCCGGCCCGGTGGTCGCCGGCCGTGACCGGCCCGGCCTCAACCACCGCCGTGGAGGCTCACGACCCTCCGCCCGCCGGCAGCCTCGACGATCAGCTCTGCCGACGACGGGGAGGGACCACTCGGGCGGTAGGCGACCCAGATGCTGCAGTCCCCGCCGGGGACCACAACGCAGGAGTCGTGCTCTAGGTGCCACTCGCCCCTACCACCTACGATGCCGAGTCGGGCGACGGTCGCCGCAGCAGTGCCCCACAAGCTGAGATGGACCCCGACGACCTCCCCACTAGAGGCGTCGGCAGTGAGCGAGCTCGCAGACAGGGCCACCGGCACCAGTGCAGCGAGGGAACCCCACGTCGGCCCGGTCCGGGACAACCCCCCGCCGGCGGCGACGAGCATCGCCAACGAGCCTCCCTTCGAGTAGGCACCCATGAGCGCCGGGGCGGGATAGGCGGAGAGGATGTTGCGCCGATGGCCCCAGCAGCCGGGTGCTCCTGCCGAGGGGCACTCGATGTTGGGCGATCCCGGCCCGTCGTCGTACATCCCCAGGAACGTCGTGAGCAGGGTGGAGCGCAGGCCGCCGGCCCAGTTCGACCCGCCGCTCCGGCCGGGGGGAAGGGGCGGGTCGGAGCCGTGGGTGGCACCCCACTCGGCGAGGAAGTCGAGATAGGGCGAGAGGCTCGGGACCGCAGGCAGCCCCCTGGCGACCCGCTCGAGATCGATGAGGACCAGCAGCTGGACCGACGCCGGCTCCGTGGCGAAGCCCGCCGGCAGGACCAGGGGGCCGATCCCTTCGGACGCCCGAGCGGCGTCGAAGGCAGGCAGCGCCGCCTGCTCGCAGCGACGCTGTGCGGCGACGGCCGAGGTCACCTCCTGGCAGGCGCCGAGGAAAGCAGCACCCGGCTGGCGGTCGCGCGTCGGTTCCCACACCGGTGGAGGCGCAGCCTCGCCGCGGCCCGCCGCGGCGACGCGGTAGCCGACCGAGTGGCCGGCGGCTGGCACCGGCCCGGCGAGCGAGCCGACCGAGTGCCCGGCTATCGGCACCAGCCCGGCGAGCGAGCCGACCACACCGCTCGACACCAGGGCCGCGACGAGCGAGACGGCAACAACCCGACTGCCGAGCCTGCGGGCGCCGTGGCGCGCCGCTACCCCCTTCTCCATCGACGTCGACCTTAGCGAGCCGGCCCGTCCGCAGCCACCTCCCCGGAGCTGCCGGTCGGACGGGTGGGTGGGCGGGTGGTCGGACGGGTGAGTGGGGTGACTTGGTGCAACCGACTCGCCTGACGTATAGCGCAAGAATATACTTTGTGGATGGTTCCCGAGCCCGGCTGCGGCAC
>JAKARG010000352.1 GCA_021819345.1 Actinomycetes bacterium
GCCAGGAACGTCATGGATGGGAGCAGGCGGGCTCCGGTGTCGCCTCGACGCTTCTTATCTCCACCTCGCCCGGCTCGGCCCAGCTTCATGTGCGATCGCCTTCACCTGCGCTGCATCGTCCTCGACTACGAAGCCGGCACACCGATCGCGGCGGGAAGAACCCGGGTCATGTCGCCGGGGAAGCACCCAGCGACACGGAGACACCGACCCAACCGAAACGCTAAGCTCGGAAGTGGCCGCGCGCCTGCTGGGGTGACCCGTAGTAGTGGCACTACCAGGTAAGCGGTAGCCTTCCGGTATGCGGACCGCGGTGTCCGACCCCGCAGCAGCCCGGCGGGCTGAGCTCGCCGCCTTTCTTCGAGCCCGCCGCGCTGACGTCCGCCCCGAGGCACTCGGAATCGACCCCTTACCCGGCCGGCGCAACACCCCCGGGCTGCGGCGCGAGGAACTGGCCGCGGCCGCCGGCGTCAGCGTCGGATGGTACACGTGGCTCGAACAAGGACGCCCCGCCGACCCGAGCCCCCAGGTCATCGATGCACTCGCCCGAGCACTGCAGCTCGACCCCGAATCGCACCGCCACCTCCGACGCCTCGCCGGGCTCGCCGTGCCCGAGATCAACCACATGACCAACGGCGTCGGTCCGCAGCTCACCCGGCTCCTCGACACCCTCGAACCCGCCCCCGCCTGCCTCATCGACCTGCACTTCGACTTCGTCTCGTGGAACCGCCCCTTCACAACCATCTGGGCGCCAGAAGCACTCCCTGCCGATCGGTGCAACCTGATGTGGCTCTACTTCGCCAAGGACACTGCCGCCTGCATGAGTGTCGGCTGGGAGGAACGTGGCCGCCGACTCCTCGGTCAGTTCCGCGCCGCCGCAGCTGAGCACCCGGCGGACACCCGCTTCGCCGAGCTCGTCGACGCACTGACGAACGAAAGCGACCGATTCGCCGCCAGATGGGCCGACAACCGCGTCGAGAAAGCCCTCACCGGCCAGATCGCCATCCGCCGACCACCAGTCGGGATCATTCGCCTCGACGTCACCGAGCTCACCGTCGCCGCCCAACCATCGCTCACGCTCTGCATTCAGGTCCCCAGCCGCGACACCGACAAGGAGAAGCTTCGTCAGGTCACCTGATCTCAATTCATGCGACACTGCGATCTTCTGGATGGGACAACGGCTCTCTATTGGCGCCGGACCATCCAGGCGCGAGGGCCGTTCGATCGCGATCGCTAGGCCCTGACCAGCACGTTCCTGTCAATTAGGTCGTTGAAATGATGGGAAAGCAGCTTCGGTACCGCCCCTCCACGGACCAACAGCCCGAGCTCCATGTTGCGATCCAGTGCGTACTCGGTCAGGTTGGCACTGGTGACGAACGCCAGTCGATCGTCGGCGATCGCCGCCTTGGCATGCAAGCTGGCATGGCCCGGATCGTGTTCTGGCAACAACGTGGGCGGCCACGTGTAGTGCACGATCCGCTCGGAGACCTCGAACGCCCGGGCAGCTTCGGTTCCGCCGTCGAGGATGAGCCGGATCTCGATCCCACGGTTTGCGGCCTGGTGCAGCGCTTCGACAACTTCTCGGACTCGATACGCGGCAAAGCTGACCAGGATCAGGCTTCGCACCGCCGTGCGGATGACCTCGATCAGGACAGCGTACGTGAGACGGACATCGACGTCGCCGTCCGGACCGGTCCACACGACGTCGATCTGTGACTCGGAGCGGGCGCTGTGGTGGCTGGCGTGCGCCGCTCGAAGAGCGAGGGCCACGCTGGCGCCGCTCGTCTCGGGAGATCGTCGCCAGGCAGCATGTAGCCGGTCGATCGCTGCCCGGTAAGGCTCGGTCGGTACAAAGCGGTAGAGCGCCTGAAGCGTCGTCAAGCCGGGTACATCTATGCGGTCGAGTGCCGTGGCCACCAGCTCGATCTGGTCTCCGGGCAGAGCGCGGACGGTGTCGACCACCGCCGCCACGAGATCGCCCGTGGTCGTCACGCAGGCAGCAGAGCCAGGCCGGCTTCGCCGAAGGTCTCCACGGCCAACGCCCGGTCGAGGTAGCGGTTCGAACGCTCGCAGGAAGTCTCGGGGGCGAACTGGCACGCGTGGCAGGCGGCGCCGTGGAGACTGTCCTCGTCGGCCGAGGGCAAGTGCTCCGCGCACATGGGGTCAGAGGCGCAGAGCCGGCCCCGGCGCAGGGCTTGGCCGACGATCCTGCCCAACGTCCCCGGCTCGGAGAGAGAGACAAGCCCTCCGAGCGTGCCTTCGCTGTCCGGCGCGGCCGTATAGAGCAGGATCCCGGCCATCGGCTCGGGGCCGCTGCGGGCGTAGATCCGTTCTCGGATGCTGGCGGACCCATAACCGCATTCCAGAGCGAGCTCCCGCATGAGCAGGTGGCTGAAGGTGTGCAACGCCAGGTAGCGCGGACCGGGCCAGCCGCCGTGCGGATCAAGGTGACGGCGGGCCCGCCAACGCTGGTGGCTCTCCTGGAGGGCTGCCAGCCGCTCGCTCGTGCCGACGCGGGATTCCCAGGCGCTGACCGTGTCCTCTCGGAGCTGCAAGAACAGGCCCTCCCCTCTGACCTCCGTGCACGGCACCCAGGTCGGGGTGCCGCGGCAGAGCGGGCCGAGGTCGGCCACGTCGCCCAGGGCATCCGGCTCGTCGGGAGGGTCGATCCGGGTAAACCCCACCAGGGCGACGACCTCGCGTAGCCGTTCGACCGCAACGACGCGCTCGATGACGTCGGCTAGCAATGGCGGCACCGGATGCTCGCGGGTCGTGAAGTCGGGAAATGACACATCCGAGCCGGGCAGCGAGAGCTGCGCCCACTCCGGCCCGAGGAGATCTTCCTCGTCTTCCTGAACCCCGGGCGGCTCTTCCCGTCGCGCCTGGATGGCTGCCCAGACGGCGTCGGGGTCTTCCCCGGAGAGCGCCGAGAGGGCAGGGACGTTCTGCAGCGCGTACGACAGGGTGGACTTGGCGTCGATTGGTTCGAGCTGGGGCCAGCAGTCTTCGACCAACTGCAATAGCGGAGTGGTTGCCTCCGGGATGGCCAGCGTCCGCCTAGTCACCGAGAACCAGGTGTTCGAGGCGCCCAGCAGCAGCGTGCGGGTCTGCTCTTTGCATGCCTCGTCGTCGAAGCTTCGCAGGTGAGGATTACGGCCCCTGCAGCGGGGAAGGTTCTGTTGGGCGGCTTGGCCGAAGGCCTCGACCAGGCTCCGGGTAGCGTTGCATCCCCGACAGATGACGAGAACATCGTCGGCACGGCTCGACTGGTCGCGCTCGAACATTTCCAATATCGGCGCCGTGCACGACACGCCTCGGTGGACGAATCCGACCCAGGGGAACTCGTCGAGGTGTCCGTCACGGCAGGCCAGAAGGAATCGCACTGGCACGGCCGGCGGCGCCTTGCTCTTGACCTTCCCACAGTTCACGTGCTGATAGCTGGCCCGCTCAGGCCGGTACGGGTTGGTGCGCAACTCGAAGAGTGGCGGCCCGGCAGGGCCAATGCGGTCACAGGCCGGGCAACGCACCCAAGAGGGGAACATCTGGACCGGCACCCCGGTCTTGGCCCAGTCGTCGAAAGGGTTGGGCGTCTCGGGCAGGTGCGGGGGCAAACGTAGGGACTGGACCTGGGATCCGAGGACTCGTCGGACGGCGTCGAGCAGCCGCCGCTCGGTCACCTCAGGTGCGGCGATTGGGTCGCTCACCCAGCTGTCGATGCCCGACACCATCACCGACAGGTGGGGGAGGTCGACCAGGCTTCCCGGTCCGTAGGTGTAGAGGAGCTGGCTGGGTCGAACCTCTCCTAATCGAGTTACCGTCATGGCGTCACCGGCGCGTCGTCCGCCGATCCGGCCGCTGTCGAGCCTTGTTCGGTCTGGTCAGGACCGGCGGGGACGGGAAAGTCGTAGTCGGGTCCAACGGCCTGCTGCGCGTCGTCGCTGAGAAGAAGGTTGATCCCCGCCTCTACCTCCCGCAACGAAGTCGGGCACGTCCACAGACTCCAGCGGGCGTCGC
>JAKARG010000353.1 GCA_021819345.1 Actinomycetes bacterium
CACCCGGCGGTGGAGCACTATGCGCCGGGCCTGTTCGACCTGGCCGCCTACCGCTACGAGCAGCTCGAGGCGGCGACGCCCCCGCCCCCGCCCCCGCCGGCTCCGGGACCCCGCCGGCCCGCCGGGGGCACCTACCGGTCACCGGGCCTGTTCCCCGCCCCCGCCCCGTCCTCGTGGTGCCGGGGGTGCGGAGCCGGGCTCTACGCCGGCTGGACCGCCTGCACCCACTGCGGGCGCCCGCTCGGCGCCCGGCGGGACAAGCGGGTGGCCGTGGCCCTGGCGGTCTTCCTCGCCTTCTGGACCTGGCTCTACACCTACGACCGGGACCGGGGGAAGTTCTGGGCGGGGCTGGCGATCGACATCGCCGGTGCGGCTCTCGTGTGGACCGGGGTCGGTTGGGCTGCGCTGGTCGGGGTCTGGATCTGGTCGATCGCCGCCGCCGCCAGCCGGCCGGCCGCCGACTACTGGTGAAGCGGGGCTACGCCCGACGCTGCGGCTCTGCGCATGGGGATGCCCCGTATGGCACCGGGGCCGCCGGCTCAGCGGCCGGCTACGACCCGGCGCTGCCAGTCGAGCGTGGGCCCCACGCGGTTGAAGGTGCACATGTGGAGGCGGCTGATCCCGAGCCCGGGTGAGGCCAGCTCCTCCTCCATGGCGGCGAGGAGGCCCTCGGGGCGGTAGGAGCTGCCCCGCAGCAGGCTCCCGAGGAGCCCGTGCTGCTTGGTGAGGTACTTGACCGAGCTCCCGACCCCGATGCGGACCGACAGCTCTGCCAGCTCGAGCAGGCTGAGCGGGCCGGCGAGGCCGAGATGCAGGGGCAGGGTCACGCCGGCCGACCTGGTCGCGCGAAGCCATCCGACGAGAGCGGCGGCGTCGAAGCAGAGCTGGCTGCACATGTAACTCGCGAAGGACTGCTTTTCGAGCAGGGCGGCGAGGAGCACGTCCTCGGCGATCGACGGATGGCCCTCGGGGTAGCAGGCGACACCGATCTCCCCGAGCCCGTGGTCGATCCCGGCCAGCTCTGCCAGCAGGTCCGCAGCAGAGCGGTACGGGCCGAGAGGATCGGCGGCGTCCCCGCCCACCACGTAGAGGTCGGTGATCCCGGCGTCACGGATCCGTCCGACGAAGTCGCGTAGCTCGGCGGCGTCGCGCACCTGCCGGGCCGGGAGGTGCGGCACGACCCGGTGGCCCGCGGCGGCGGCGCGAAGCGACTGCTCGAGGGTCCGCCCGAGACCGAGCTTGACCGACGAGGTCACCGTCACCGTCGTCGGCACGGGCAGGGCGGCGAGCTTGGCGTCGAGCCCCTTCAGGGGGATCACCTCGTAGGCGGCGTCCCGGATCAACCTCTCCACCAGCTCTCCGGTGTCGGGAGCTGGCGGACCCGCCGGGTCGGGGGCGCTCGTCGACGTCACCTCCGGGGCCGCCTCGTCACCCTCACTAATATATCAGGGGCGGTCCAGCGCCCGGGGCGCACCCCGCCCGTCGGACGAGGGGCCGGGGGCCGGAGCCGCGGGTCGCCGGACCCCGAGGGCCCGGGTTGGCGGACCCCTTCTCGGTCTCGGCCGACTACCTCCCGAGGAAGTCCCGGGCCAGCTGCTCGAAGGCAGCCGCCGACCAGGCCAGGGAGCCGACGTCGATCCGCTCGTCGTCGCCATGGAACATCGCCCCGAAGCGGTCGTAGCCGATCCGCTCGGAGAACATCCCGAACCCGTAGCAGACCGTGCCCTTGCGACGGAAGAACCGGGCATCGGTGGCCCCCACCTGCAGGGTGGGCACTAGGCGCCCGTCGGGGTGGAACGCTGCGGCCAGGGTCGCCAGCCGGTCCCACAGCGGTGTGGCGGACAGGGAAGAAGTAGCCGGGTCGCCGAGCGCCTCGACGATGTCGACCCTGGCGGCCAGATCACCCAGGGCGTCCCCGATCATCTCCCGCACGTCCTGCAGCCCCCACCCGGGAAGGGTGCGGATGTCGAGATCGAGCTCGACCCGGTCGGGGATGGTGTTGATCTTGCTCCCCCCGTGGACGATCGTCGGGGCGATCGTGGTGTGGGTGCAGGCGTGCGCCTCTCGGGCGAGGCCGAGGTCGGAGGCGGCGAGCTCCTCGAGGGCCACGTCTAGGCGCGCGGGGTCGAGCAGCGCCTCCGTCATCTCGGGTGGCCAGGCCATGGCGTCCACCATGGCCTTCCAGGTGTCGTTGATCTCGGGTGCCGGCCGGTGCCCGGCGAGGCGGCGCACCACCTCGGCCGCCGTCGACAGCGCATTGTCGGCGTGGAAGGGCATGGAAGCGTGGCCAGCCTCCCCGCGGACGCGCAGGCGGCACCAGCAGCTCCCCTTCTCGGCCACCGGCACCGGTAGCAGCTTTCCCCCCGGCGTCGGCATCGGCATGCCACCGGTCTCGGTGAGCAGGTAGTCGGTGGTCACCGCGGCGGCGGCATGCTCCACGAGCCAGCCCGCTCCGTGGGACCCGAGCGCCTCCTCGTCGGCGACCGCCGCGAGCACGAGCGTCCCTCGCGGCCGCCACCCCGCACGGGCCAGGCGGGCGAAGGCGAGCGACATGGAGGCGGTGAGGTTGAGCATGTCGATGGCGCCCCGACCCCACACCTCCCCGTCGAGCAGCTCACCCCCGAAGGGGTCCCGGCTCCAGGTGTCCTCGTTGGCAGGCACGACATCGGTGTGGCCGAGATAGCACAGGCTCGGGGCCTCCGGGTCGGTTCCCTCGATACGAGCGACGAGCGATCCCCGCCCAGGGGTCGGCTCGTAGCGCTCGAGGTCGGCGCCCGAGCGCGAGAGGAGATCGGCCAGTAGCTCGGTGCTGCGGACCTCGTGACCGGATGTCTCGGAACCGTCGTTGACGCAGCGGTTGCGGATCAGTTGCTGCAGGAGGTCGACTACCTCCGGGTCCTCTGGCTCGCTCATGATCGACCTCCCCCTTCATGGTGGCCTACCGAGAGGCCGAACCGGGTGCCGGCCAACAGAGCGTAGATGGCCGAGGAGCCCACTCGGCAGGCCCCGTCCACCTACGACCTCCCTCAAGAGGAGTGCTCCCCACTACGCCGCCTCCTCCCAGCAGGCGGGCGTGACCCGCGCACCGTTCAAGGCGTCGACCGTGGCTACCACCGGTGGCCACCGAGCGCCGTGCCGAAGACTCGGCTCCGGAACGAGGCTGCCGGTCGACTGAGTTGACCCGGAGTACCAGTACCCGGCGTTGAACGTGTCCGCCGGCTGGGCCGCGTGGCCCGCTTCTCAGCGACAGGCTCCTTGTCGTGCCCCCGGTTGTCCGGCCCGAGTCGGTGCCAGTGGTCGACGGTGCCGTGCCGACCGGAGCGGCTGCGACTCGCGCCGCCTCGCTCAGCACTTGCCGTGCCTCCGATCGCCGCTTCCGTCCAAGACTGTGGCGCCTCGTATCAACCAAGCCAACACAATGCAGGCCATGAATCCACTGGTCTCGACCGTCACCGTGTCCCATCGGGGCCAGACGAACCTGCCGGAACCTCCAGCGTCGACGTGAGGACGGCGACCATTGGCGACGAGGACGGCCAAGCTCGCGGTAGGAGGTCACGACCGTGGCTGCGTGGCGGTGGCGGCGCTCGACCAGTCGGTCGAGGAGCACCCGATGTTAGCCGAGCTTGGGGTGTCGTCCCAGTCCTGAGGCGCCTAGTCGGGTCGAGGTCGTGGCGCCCTGTGTGTCATTGTCGGAAGGGTGGTCCCATGAGAGTGGCGGGTAACATTCACGGCCAGTTCAGCCGGGTTGTTTGTATTCCAGGACTCCTTGGATAGGAACGCGTCCTTCCTGGTCACGGCGCTGCTCAGGAGCGAGATCGGGCTCGTACGTACTCCCGCGGCCGGCGGCGAACTGCACACATGTCTGCACACAGGAGCAGGGGCCGGGGCATTCGCGATCCGGTGCTCGTCGACAGACCTTGCCGCTTGCGATGGCGACCACCACCGCCCGCGGCGGTCGTCGACGTGAGGGGAGTCAGGCATTCACCTCGACACACTGA
>JAKARG010000354.1 GCA_021819345.1 Actinomycetes bacterium
ACCAGCTCCGGCGCCGCCGATACGACCTCGCCCACCCCGTCGACATGGCCTTGCACCAGGTGGCCGGCGAAGCGCCCGTCGGGGCGCATCGGGCGCTCCAGGTTGACCGGGTCCCCCGGGGCCTTGGACCCGAGGGTGGTTCGCGACAGCGTCTCGGCCACCACGTCGGCCGCCCACCACCCCTCGCCGGTGTCGACGACGGTGAGGCACGCCCCGTCGAGCGCGATGGAGTCGCCGATCGCTGCGCCGGCAGCCACGAGCGGGGCCTCGACCACCACGCGGGTGGAGCCGACGCCCGCCACCACCTCCCGGAGGTGGCCGACCTCCTCGACGATCCCGGTGAACACGACCCGAACGCTACCTGGCGAGCACGTCGACGCGTAGGTCCCCGTCGAGCTCCCGGACCCCCGCCAGCCTCCCCCGCCACAGCCCGGCGATGCTCGGTGCCCCGGCGCCGGCGAGGACCGGCCTGCCGTCGTCGCCCCCGAGCAGCGCGGGGGCGAGGTAGAGCACGTAGCGATCGACGAGGCGGGCGGAGTGGAAAGAGTGGGCGACGCGCGGCCCTCCCTCCACGAGCAGCTGCAGGACGCCGCGGCGACCGAGGTCGTCGAGCAGGTCCTCGAGCGCTCCGGTGTGCTCGAGCGCGGGTGTGACCCGGGCTCCGGGCGGGACCCGTCCGAGCACCACCCTGAGCGGGTCGGGGCCCTCGGCGTCGCGCACGGTGAGGCGCGGGTCGTCGGCGCGCACCGTGCCGGCGCCGACGGCGACCGCGTCGCTCTCGGCCCGCAGGGCGTGGGCGTCCGCTCTGGCAGCCGGGCCGGTGATCCAGCGGCTGGTGCCGTCGGGGGCGGCGGTGCGGCCGTCCATCGTCGCCGCGAGCTTGAGCACGACCCAGGGCCGTCCGCTGCGTCGGTGCTTCAGGTAGGGAGCCAGCACCTCCTCGGCACCGGGGCGCCCCACGCCGACCTCGACTCGGATGCCACCGGCTCGCATCCTGGCGATGCCGCGGCCGTCGACGTGGCCGTCGGGGTCCTCGGTGGCGACCACCACCCGGGCGACCCCGGCAGCGACCAGGGCGTCGGCGCACGGCGGCGTCCGGCCCTGGTGGGCGCAGGGCTCGAGGCTCACGTAGGCGGTCGCCCCGTGCGCGGCCGCCCCCGCAAGGTCGAGCGCGACCGCTTCGGCGTGGCGACCGCCCGGCGCCTCGGTCGCCCCTTCGAAGGCCTCCCCTCCTCCGGCCGGGACGATCAGGCAGCCGACCCAGGGGTTGGGCGGGGTCCGCCGGCGGACCGCAGCGCCGAGGGCGACAGCCTCGGCCATGCGCGCCTCGTCGGGGGTCAAGGATGCCGGGTCGGCTCGTCGGCGAGCAGGGCGAGCGCGTGCGGGAGGACGTCGAGCACCGCCTGCAGGCACTCGACCGCTCCCGACGGCGAGCCCGGGGTGTTGAGCACGACACTGCGACCGCGGATGCCGGCCACCCCCCTCGACAGGCGGCCGAGCGGGCTCGCCAGGCGCATCGCCTCGGCGAGCCCCGGTGCGGGCCGCTCGATGATCTCGGCGGTGGCCTCGGGGGTGTGGTCCCGGGGGGAGAAACCGGTCCCGCCGGTGGTGACCACCAGGCCGGCGAACGACGCAGTGACTCTGGCGAGCTCCCCGGCGACCGACGCCACCCCGTCGGGGACGACGCTGCGGCCCACCACCTCGAAGCCGGCCGCCTCGAGCGCGCCGGCGAGCGCGGACCCGGAGAGGTCCTCCCTCGTGCCGGCGACGACCCCGTCCGAGACGGTCACCACCTTCGCCCGGGGCGGGCTCAAGGTGCGCCCACCGCTGCGCGGCGGATCCGCCCGGCCGCCGCCGCGGGGTCCTCGGCGCCGAACACCGCGCTCCCGGCGACGAGCATCCGGGCCCCGGCGGCCACCACCGAGGCGGCGGTGGTGGTGTCGATGCCGCCGTCGACCTCGACCACGACCTCGAGGCCCGCTTCGTCGATCGCCCGCCGGGCCGCCTCCACCTTGGGCAGCACCTCGGCCATGAAGCGCTGCCCCCCGAAGCCGGGGTGCACCGTCATGACGAGCAGCAGGTCGACGGCCCCGATCCAGGGCTCCACCGCCTCGAAGGGGGTCTCGGGGTTGACCGCCAGACCGACGCCGACTCCGAGGTCGCGCATCGCCCGGATCAGCTCGGCGGTCCCGCCGACCTCGACGTGCACGCTGCAGGAGCTGGCCCCGGCGTCGCAGAAGGCCTCCAAATAGTCGCCGGGATTGCTCATCATCAGGTGGCAGTCGAGGTAAAGGTCGCTGTGGCGCCGGATGGCAGCCACCACCGGCGGGCCGATCGTCAGGTTCGGCACGAAGTGGCCGTCCATCACGTCCACGTGCAGCCAGTCCGCAGCCGGCGCGACCCGGTCGATCTCGGAGCCGAGCGCAGCGAAGTCGGCCGCAAGGATGGACGGCGCGATCCGGACCTCGGGACCCATGCGAGGATCCTACGCCGGCACCCCGAAGGCCGCTCGTGGGACCCGGGGCGGAGCTAGCTGCCAGCCGCCGGCTCGCCCGGGCGCCGGAGCGCCAGCACGAACATTCCGTCGGTCCCCGCCGCCTGGGGGAGCAGGAGCCCACCACGACCCGCCGGCGCCCAGGGCGGTCCCGGAGGCGCCAGCGCCACGAGGTCCGGATGGACGAGGGCGAGCCAGCGGTCCACTCCGGCGGTCTCCTCCCGGGTGAGGGTGCACACGCTGTAGACCAGGGTCCCGCCGGGTCGCACGAGCTCGACCGCCGCGGCGAGCAGCCGGCGCTGGAGGGCGGCGAGGCGGGGAAGGTCGTCGGGTCGGACCCGCCAGCGGGCGTCGGGGCGCCGGCGCAGCACCCCGAGGCCCGAGCACGGGGCGTCGACGAGCACCCGGTCGAAGCTCCCGGGCCGCAGCGGAGGCCGGACGCCGTCGGCGACGACCACCGAGATCGACCCGACGCCGAGACGGGAGGCGGTGGCGGCGAGCACCCTCGCCCGCTCGGGATCGCGCTCGGCGCCGAGCACCAGCGCCGCGCCGGCCGAGGCGATCGCGGTCGCCTTGCCGCCGGGCGCGGCGCAGATGTCGGCGACCCGCTCACCGGGCCGGGTCCCGACGTGGGCGGCGACCATCTGGCTCGCCCGGTCCTGGAGGTAGCCGTCGGGACGCTCGGTCGCCGGAGCCGGGACGTTCATCGCCTCGAGCGCCCCCCGGGCTCGCCCGGGGCCGAGGTCGGCGGAGAGGCGGGCGAGGACCCAGTCCGGGTAGCTGAGGGCGGTGCCCGGGTCGGGCCAGGCCACCGGCCCGCGGGCCAAGTCGTCGGCCACCCGGCGCAGCACGGCGTTGACCACGCTGCGCCCCGGCCCGCCGACCAGGCCGACGGTGGCCGCCACGGCGGCATGCGCCGGGACCCGGGTCCAGCCGAGCTGGTATGCGCCGAGGCGCAGCGCCGCCCTCACCGCCGGCTCGGTGTCGCCCCTCAGGTGGCGCTCGACCAGCCAGTCGCAGGCCCGCTGCATCCGGCAGGTCCCGTAGGTGAGCTCGGTGGCGAACGCCCGGTCCCTGCGGTCTAGGACCGAGGCCTCGAGGCGCCGGGCCAGGGCCACGTTGGCCCGGGCCCCGCCGGCGACCTCGACCAGGCAGGCCAGGGCTACCTCCCGGGCGCCCTGGACCTGCTCCCCGCCTCCTCTCCTCGGGGGGCCGGAACGCCTGGCCCCAAGAGACCCTCGGGTTCCCCCGGGACGTTGGCGGGCAGCGGGCGAGCCGGGCCCCCGGTTCGCGGCGGGGCTCACGTGCCGAGCGCCGTCACGCCACGCGCGCCGCGCAGCCATGCCTCGGCGTCGCTCGCTCCCCGCCCTTCGGGCGCGACCCGCAGCAGGCGGAGCCGACCGCGCCCGGTGACGACCGCGGTCCCGTCGAGATCGCCCGGCGCGCCCGGCCCACAACCCTCCTCGGCGCGGGCGGCGAGCACGAGGAGG
>JAKARG010000004.1 GCA_021819345.1 Actinomycetes bacterium
GTAGACGCAGGGGAGACGGTTGTCCCGGGCGACCTCCTGGGCCCGGAGGTGCTTCTTCACCGTCATCGGGAAGTAGGCCCCGCCCTTCACCGTGGCGTCGTTGGCGACCACCACGCACAGCCGCCCGGCGACCCGTCCGATCCCGGTGACGATCCCCGCCGCCGGCGCCTCTCCCCCGTAGAGGTCCCAGGCGGCGAGGGCCGACAGCTCGAGCAGCGGGGAGCCGGGGTCGAGGAGCCGCTCGACCCGCTGGCGGGCGAGGAGCTTGCCACGCTCGAGATGCCGGCGGCGGGCCGCCTCGGGGCCGCCGGCGGCGACCGCCGCGGTGCGCTCGCGCAGCTCGGCCACGAGCCGGCGGTGCTCGCCCGAGCGGGCGGCGGCGAGCTCGGGGGCGAGCAACGCGGTCGGGAGGACCGCGCCCCGCTCGTCGGCAGCGAGCAATCCCTCCCTCCGGCTCATCGCCTGGACCGGCGTGCGTGTCTCACTCGGTCCCGGCCGGCTCAGCGGCCGGTCCAGGCCGGCGGGCGCTTCTCGATGAACGCGGCGAGCCCCTCGCCGAAGTCGGCGCTACCCATCGCAGCGGACATCGCGGCATCCGACAGCTCCCACCCCCGGGCTTCGTCGGCCCCACGAGCGGCGAGCATCGCCCGGCGGGACTCACGCACCGCGACGGGGGCGTTGGCGGTCACCCGCTCGGCGAGCGCCATGGCGGCTTCGAGGGCGCCTCCGGGGGGGCAGAGCCGGTTGACCAGGCCGTGACGCAAAGCGGTGGCCGCGTCGACCGGGTCCCCGGTGAGGACCCACTCCATCGCCACGTTGAACGGGACCCGGCTCGGCAGGCGGAACAGGGCACCGCCGGCGGCCACCAGGCTGCGCTTGACCTCGGGGACTCCGAAGCTCGCCGCCTCGGAGGCGACCACCAGGTCGCAGGAGAGCACGATCTCGGTGCCCCCGGCGAGCGCCGGGCCGTCGACTGCGGCGACGATCGGCTTGGTCCGCTCCCTCCGGGTGATCCCGGCGAAGCCGCCCCGCGCGGTAGCCAGCTCGGCGAAGCCGCCGGCGGCGATCACCTTCAGGTCGGCGCCAGCGGAGAACACCGGGGGCGCTCCGGCCAGGATCCCGATCCACAGCCCACTGTCGGCCTCCAGGCGGTCGATCGCCGCCTCGATCCCCCGGGCAACCTCGCCGTCCACCGCGTTGCGGGCCTCGGGACGGTTGATGGTGGCGACGAGCACGTGGCCCTCGACCGTGACCTCCACGCTCACTGCGGCCTCACTTCGGCTGGAGGCGGGCGCCCCCGTCGATGCGGATCACCTCGGCGTTCATGTAGCTGTTGGTCAGCAGCTCGAGCGCGAGGCTGGCGAACTCCTCGGGCCGCCCGAGCCGGTCGGGGAAGAGCACGTCTCGCTTCAGCTTGGCCTTGAAGTCCTCGGCGTTGCCCCCGTAGCCGTAGATCGGGGTGTCGATCAGGCCGGGGGCGATGGTGTTGACCCGGATGCCGACCACCGCGAGGTCTCGGGCGAGCGGCAGGGTGAGGCCGACCACGCCACCCTTGGAGGAGGAGTAGGCCGCCTGGCCGATCTGGCCGTCGAAGGCGGCAAGGGAAGCCACGTTGACGATCGCCCCCCGCTCCCCGTCGGCGAGCGGCTCGGTACGGCTCATGGCGCTGGCCGCCAGCCGACAGACGTTGAAGGTCCCGACCAGGTTGACCTCGATCACCTTGCGGTAGACGTCGAGGTCGTGGGCGGACTCGTAGGTCCCGTCCCGGCCGATGGTCCGGGTCGCCCAGCCGATGCCGGCGCAGTTGACGCAGCTGCGCAGTGGGCCGAGCTCGCCTGCCGCGTCGAGCGCCGCTACGACCGCGGTGGCGTCGGTCACGTCGGCGCGGGCGTAGAGCCCGCCGACCTCGGCGGCGAGCGCCTCGCCCTTGTCGTCCTGCAGGTCGACCACGACGACGCGCGCCCCCCGGCCGGCGAGGGCGCGCACCGTCGCCTCGCCGAGGCCCGAGGCGCCGCCGGTGACGACTGCCGAGGTCCCGTCGATGTCCATGCTCAGGAACCTAGCCCGCAGCGGGACTGTGGGTTCAGGGGGCTTCGGGCATCGACCGAGCTGCTAGAGAGAGAGTGCCCCTTCGAGTGGTCGCCACGTCCGGTTCTCGAGCACAGCTCGATCTCCCGGATCGGAGCGCGCGCATGAGGTCGCTCTGCGGGCCGCTGACGATCGACCGGCCGCTTCGGTCACAATGCTGGACCTGGACGAGCTGGTTCCGGGAGGCAGACGTGCTCGACGATGAGATCAGAGCAGTGCTCACAGCTGAGGGCAGGTTGCTCGTCGACCCGGGCTCACTGGACGACGAAGCCGACCTCTACGGGCTCGGCCTGACCTCGCACGCCACGGTGCGGGTGATGATGGGCCTCGAGGACCGCTTCGGGGTCGAGATACCGGACCACCTGCTCCGCAAGGAGACCTTTCGTTCCGTGGCGAGCATCCGCCAGGCCCTCGAGACGCTCGGCTGCTCCTGAGCGATCCGCACGCCGACCCGGGAAGGCCGCGGTAAACACTCTGAGTAGTGCCGAGGATGGTTTGAGCGGCGAGAGTGGCACCGGTCACGCGCCCGCCACCGGGCCTCGGGAAAAGCCCGAAGATGGGCCATAACCAGGGGTAATCCCTCTTGCAGAAGTTGACCGGCGACGTCTAGCGTCTCGGACGTGCTGCGACCCCTTGCCACTGCGAGCACCTTCCTCCATGCGCCTGGAGTGGCGAAGAGTTGGAGCTGAGATGGACCTACACGCTCAGAAGTCCACGTCGGGACGTGACCTGCTCGCTCCCTTGGTCGAGCTCCCTCGAGTTGGTGCGACCGTCCTCGAGCCGGCTAGCCCGGGAGACGTCCTTGGTGCTGCGACCCTGGGAGAGCTGCAAGGGCTCGGAAGCGAGGTCTTCGGTGTACCCCCGTGTCCCGTCCACGTACGGCCCCGGCGGTCGTGGCGGGGATCGCTGCTGGCGGTCGCCGGAGTGGACATCATCGCCCTCGTCGTTGCCGTCATCGGTGCCGTCGCCGCAGACGAGGCCATCCACGATCAGATCCGCTCCATCGACGCGATCCTCGCCTGCGGCATCTACGCAGCGGCTTTCGTTCCGTTCCTCTGGGCCTACGGGTTGTACCGGCGGGCTCGGCGCAGGATCGTCGCCTCGATGTTCCCCGACCTCGGGCGGCTCTTCCACGCAGTGCTCCTGTCGTGCCTGGTGCTGGTCGTAGCTGCGCCCCGGGTCCACGAGCTCCTCGGGCTGCCGGTGCTCGGGATCGGCCGCACGGTGGTCGTCGGTGCAGCGTGCCTGGTCCTGGTCCCCCTCGGTCGGGTCGCCGGTCGCTCGCTCACCTGCCCGGAGGGCGGTCGACGGATCCTCCTGGTCGGCTCCGGGAGGATCGCCGACATCGTGGTCGGCCGCTGCCTAGCGGTCTCGGACGCCCAGGTGATCGGCTATGTGGACGACAGTTCTCGTCCCGAGTGCGCCACACCGGGGCTCGCCAAGCTCGGCGGGATCGACGACCTGCGAGAGGTGGTGGCGGCCCACGAGGTCGACCAGGTCGTTGTCGCGTTCACCCCGACCTCCGGTGACAAGCTGGCCGATTCACTGCGCTCCCTGGCCGGCGAGGTTCGGATCTCGGTCGTTCCCCGGATGTTCGACCTCCTGACCGTCGACAGCCATCTCGACGACCTCCACGGACTGCCGCTGCTCGACGTGGCGCCGGCGAACCTCGGGATGGCTTCACGGCTGGCGAAGCGGACCCTGGACCTCGGTGTTTCGATCGGCCTGCTGGTGCTCGCGGCGCCGGTCATGGCTGCCATCGCCGTGCTGATCAAGGTCACCTCCGCCGGACCGGTCATGTTCCGTCAGGAGAGGGCCGGGCGCAGAGGAGAGCCGTTCGAGATCTACAAGTTCAGGACGATGTACGTGGGGGCCGAGCGGAAGCGGGCCGAGATGGCGCGCCACAACGAGGTCGACGGCCCATTGTTCAAGTTGCGGGAGGACCCAAGGGTTACCCCCATCGGGCGGTTCCTCCGTCGCACGAGCCTCGACGAGCTACCCCAGCTGTTCAACGTCGTGGTCGGTCAGATGAGCCTCGTGGGCCCCCGCCCGTTCATCACGGCGGAGGCTGTCCTGATCGACGGCTGGGCCTCGAAGAGGATGGAAGTCCGCCCCGGGGTCACCGGCCTGTGGCAGATCTCGGGCCGCAACGACCTTCCCTTCGAGGAGCTCCGCCGGCTCGACTACTCCTACGTGGCGTCCTGGTCGCTGTTGTGGGACCTCAGGATCCTCTGGCACACCCCGGCTGCGGTGCTCCGCCGTAGGGGAGCCTACTGACATCGCCCCACCCTGCAGCTGCCGGCCCGTTCGCCCGAGTCGGCGCCGAGTGCTACGTCCTCCCTCTCGCTTCGGAGTCCTCCCTCCCACCTCGGGCGCGACGACATCCTGCCGCATCACTGTTCGGCTCCGAGCACCCGGGGTCCTTCCTCCGAGTTACCATATTGCGCAATTGTCCGGCACGTAGCCCCACCCCCGACTGTCGAGGACTAAACTGAGCCCGTGACCCGGCGCGCGCCCTCGAGCACCAGAGGGGATCTTGTCTGGTCGGCCTAGTACCGATGGGGCCAGCTTCGTCGTGCGGACCCGCAACTCGGCAGCCACCATCGAGGCTACCCTTACTTCCGTTCGCAGCCAGACCATTCCTGCCGAGATCGTCATCGTCGACTCCGGCTCCACCGACGAAACACTCCGGATCGCTGGCCCGCTGAGTGACCGAGTCGTGCCGATCGCTCGAACGGATTTCACCTACGGACGAGCCCTCAATCTCGGCGTCGAGGCGGCCACCGGTGGGCTCGTAGTAGCTCTTTCGTCGCACTGCACGCTACCAAGGCAGGACTGGCTCGAGCTTGCTGCGGACCACTTCCAGCTTTCCACTCTCGCTGCGGTGTCGGGGTTCCCTCTCGACAGCGCTGGTCGTTTGCTCTCCCGGGCCAGGCCCGTCACGTGGTCCGACGTAGAGATCGATCCGGGCTGGGGTTACTCCAACCACGCCGGGATCCTGAGGCGATCGGCCTGGCAACGCCATCCATTCGACGAACAACTGATCGCCTGTGAGGACAAGGAATGGATGTACCGCGTCATGGAGGACGGCTGGACCGTTCTCGTGGACCCGCGTCTCACGGTTTCTACCTCCCATCGCAGGGGGGCCGGGTTCGTGTCTCTATATCGACGCGTCTACCGCGAGCACCGTGTCCTCGCCGAGCTCCTCACCTACGACGCTCCGGGCTGGGGTGGTTTAGCTGCGCAGTGGTGGTCCTGCCTGCCCCCTTCGTCCACTAGACCAGCTTGGCAGAGGCGTCTCAGCCCCTGGCGTGCCGTCGAACTGGCCGGCTCCTGGCACGGCGACCGATCCGGTGCGCGTCGCCGCCACAGCGCAACCGGCGCAGTAGGGATCCATCGGAGAGCCGGACAGAGTTGACCCGTACCGGACCGATAGCTTCCGTGATCATTCCCGCTCACAACGAGCAAGCAGTGATCGGCCGATGCCTCGACTCGCTCCTCGAGCACTCTGCACCGGGCGAGCTCGAGGTCATCGTCGTGTGCAACGGCTGTAACGACGGGACTGCCAGCCTGGCGCGAGCCAGGAGCGGAGTGACGGCCGTCATCGAGCTCCCCTATCCATCCAAGACGGCCGCCCTCAACTCCGGGGACAGCGTCGCGTCGTGCTTCCCCCGGATCTATCTCGATGCCGACGTCACCTTGAGCACCGACGCAGTGAGGGCACTGGTCGAGGAGCTGCTCGAGGTTCCATGCGCCGCGCCGCGCGTGACATTCGACCTCGCCGGGCGCAGCTGGACCGTGAAGGCGTTCTACGAAGTTTGGAGCAAGCTTCCCTACATCACTGTCAACATGGTTGGCTCAGGCGTTGTCGCCCTCTCGGCCGAAGGACGCTCCCGCTTTGCGGCGTTCCCAGACTACATCGCGGACGACCAGTTCATGATGAACCAGTTCGCGCCGGATGAGCGGACCTCGCTGTCGAACGTGGAGTTCACGGTGTACCCCCCTTACGTTCTCCGGGATCTCCTACGTGTTCGGGCCCGCGTATACCGAGGCAACCGTCAGCTGTCACGTGAAGGACCTCGTTCAACTCGAACGAGACTCTCTAGTGTACGGAGCCTCCTCTTGTTGGCGACACGCCCCGGAATGCGCCGAAAGGCTGGCGCCTACGCCTTCGTCAGCCTGCTCGGGCTGTGCCTGTCTTTTCTCCCGACCAGCGACTGGGGTCGGGACGACTCGTCGCGACGGGTACCCGATGGCCGCTCCAGCGGATCCTTGGCAGACGAGCAGCTGCCGGCGCAGGCCGCGGCACTGGCCTACGTGGTCAGCCGCTACCCGTCCCTCTCGCACACCTTCATCCGCTCCGAGGTGGCTCTCTTGCGAGCGGAAGGGTTCGGTGTCACGACTATCTCGGTGCGGCAGGTGCGCGAGGCCGATCCGCTGTCCGGTCCCGACAGAGCCGAATTGGCCACAACCATCTCGATCCTGCCGCGACGGGTTGGCTCGATCCTCGCCAGTCACTGGCGAGCGTTGCGCCGGTCCCCGGGCTCCTATGTCCAGACGCTGCGCCTCGCCGTATCGGGCTCCCCCCCCGGCGGGCGGCGGCATCTCTGGCAGCTGTTCTACTTCGTCGAGGCGCTCGTCCTCTGGGACATCTGCGACCGTCGCGGGATCACTTGGGCGCACGCCCACTTTGCGAACGTCGGCGCAGACCTCGCATGGCTGGCGTCGGATTTCGGTCAGCGGGCCAACCCGGACAGCGGCTGGGGCTGGAGCTTTACGATGCACGGGCCCACGGAGCTGTTCGACACGGTCGGCTTCAACCTCCGGAGGAAGGTCGGCTCGGCTGCCCTGGTGGTTTGCATCAGCCACTACTGTGCTGCTCAGCTGATGACCCTATGTCCTCGGGAGGACTGGCCCAAGCTCCAGGTGATCGGCTGCGGGGTCGACGCGTCGGTCTTCGCACCGGGGCAGAGCTGCGATGGCTCCTCGAGGGGCCAGCGCCCGTCCGCCCGGACGCGTCTGTTGTTCCTCGGGCGCCTCGTGCCCGAGAAGGGCTTGACCGTTCTGCTGGAGGCGGTCGAGCGGCTGCTCGGCGATGGTGTCGCTCTGGATCTGACGGTTGGCGGTGGGGGGCCTCAGCGGCGTGACTACGAGCGCCTTGCCGAGCGTCGGGGCCTCGGTGAGGTCGTGACCTTCTTGGGGCCGGTGGACCATGCCGAAGTACCTGCGCTACTTCGTGGTCACGACGTCTTCTGCCTGCCGAGCTTTGCGGAGGGAGTACCGATCGTCCTGATGGAGGCGATGGCCTCGGTGCTCCCCGTTGTCACGACATCGATCGCAGGAATCCCGGAACTGGTCGACCACGGCGTGGCGGGCCTTCTGGTCCCACCAGGGAACGTGACCGCCTTGAGCGATGCACTAGGCTCTCTCGCCCGATCACCGGAGATGCGGGCACGTATGGGGGCGAGCGGGCGGAGCCATGTCGTGGGCACCAGGGACGCACGGGCCTCTGCCCGTGCCGTAGCAGACGCCATCTCTCTCGCCCGGGGTCTCGACACCTCGGCCGGCGACGCCGAGGGGGCTCCCATTCCGGCAACTCTGGTCCGCTCGCGCAGCGGTCGACGGGCGAAGCTGGACCGACGGTGATCGTCTTCATTCGTAGGGTCCTCCCCCTTCTGGATCGGAGCACGCGCCGGAAGCTGGTCGTGGCAACAGTGCTCCTGATTGCTCTCGCTGCCTTCGAGTCGCTTGCGCTGCTGGCAATCGCACCGCTGCTGCAGATCCTCACCTCTCCAGGGTTCCACCCGAACTCCCGTCTCGTCACCACCATCTCCAAGCTCTTGGGAGAACACCGCCCCCTGCGCCTCGCAGAGACGCTTGGCTTGATTGCGGTCGGTATCTATGTGGTGAAGGATGTCGCTGGGATCGTGATCAACCGGTGGGCGGCGAAGGTGTGCTTCGTGGGCGAGGCCCTGCTCGTCAGACGTCTCATGCATCTCTATCTTCACGGACCATATCGAGAGCACGTCAGGGTGAACTCCTCGGAGTTCGTCCGAACCCTGACCGACGCCGTACGGGTGATCTTCGGTTCAGCCATCGTAGCGACCTACACGGCGATCGCCGATCTCTGCGCCGCCGTATTCGTAGTGGCGATCCTCGTCGCTGCTGATCCCGTTGTCGCCGTTGTTGCCTGCGCCTACCTCGTGGCAATCGGGCTAATATACCAGCGGACGCTACACGCAGTCGTGACTGGTGCGGCGAAAGAGCTCCACGACCAGCAGGCGACAGACTTCCGATTGGTCCACCAGTCGCTGACTGCCATCAAGGAAGTCAAGGTCTCCGGTAAAGAAGACTACTTTCGCGACGAAGTCTACGCACTTCGTAGTGGGCTGGCCCCGTACTATCGGACGATGGCACTGCTGAGCATTGTACCGAGATACGTGCTCGAGCTTGCCATGGTGGGAGGAACGGTGGCTCTAGCAGCCGCTGCGTACAGCTTGGAGCCGGTACCGGCAGCAACAGCCACGCTCGGCTTGTTCCTGGCCGGCAGCTTCCGGCTCCTGTCCCCGCTCAACAAGGTCATGTTCGGAGTGAATCAGGCCCGGCGGGCATTCCCCTCGATGGACCAGATCGAGCGCGATGAAGCCAGGTTCGCCGCAGAGTCGAACGAGGGCTCGAAGGCGACGACGTCGGTCCTGTTCGATGGCGCAGACCGAAGGTCAGGCTCTCCACAAGCGCCGCCAGTGCGCAGCGAGGTACCGCCGTTGAGCAGCGGACGACCTGGCTCGGGTCTCGAGGTCCGCAAGGTGTCCTTCTCCTACGAAGTGGGCCGCCCCGTGCTGCGTGACGTCTCCTTCGCCGTTGGGTGGGGTGATTCGGTAGGGCTGGTCGGACCGACGGGCTCGGGGAAGAGCACGCTACTGGACCTCCTCCTCGGGCTCCTTCAGCCAGATGAAGGTGAGATCTACGTCGACGGCGGACGTCTCGGCGATCAGATCGGTCTATGGCGGGAGAGGATCGGCTTCGTGCCACAGACTATCTCATTGTTCGATGACACGATCAGCGCGAACGTGGCACTCGGTACTGCGCCCGATGCCGTAGATGAGCAGCGCGTGTGGGAGGTGCTAGAGATTGCCCAACTGGCGGGGGTGGTGGCCGCGCTGCCGGCGGGCATTCGCACGACGGTCGGGGAGCGAGGAGTGCGGCTCTCGGGTGGTCAGCGACAGCGTCTGGGCGTGGCACGCGCCTTGTACTCGGGCCCATCGGTGCTCATGTTCGACGAGGCCACCTCGGCTCTCGACAACCAGACGGAGTTCAAGTTGACGGAGGTGCTCGAAACACTCCAGGGCAAATTGACTGCCCTAACCATCGCACACCGGCTCAGCACCATCCGGAACTGCGATCGAGTTCTTTACCTCTCCGAAGGGGCGCTGATCGCCGAGGGGTCCTTCGACGACGTCTTGCGAGAGGTCCCGGATTTTGCAGATCAGGTTCGCCTGTCGCAGGCTCGAGGAGCTTGATGCGACCTCGCGCTGACTGGCTGGCGGCGCTCATGGCGTGGCGGCGGGACCTCTACTGCCTTGCGGCCGCTCCGCTAGAGCGCCTGTGTAGGCGTAGCGATCAGGCAGGAATAATAGCGGCCGATATTTCTCGGTGGTGCATCGTGAGACCGGTGCGGTCCAAGACACCGGTGAGGCGCTTCATGGAGCTAGTGGCGGAGTGCACCGAGTTCCGGAACGTGCTGTACTATCGTCTGAAGCAAGGCTCGCCTCGGGACGTCGTCGTGAGTTGGCTCGCCTCGCGTGTGTGGAGGCCGCTAGAGCAACTCGAGCTGGCGTGCCCGTCGATAGGCCCCGGACTGGTGATCCTTCACGGCCAGGGCACGATCGTCCATGCGGTGCGGATCGGAAGCAACTTCACGGTCCATCATCAGGTTACGCTCGGGTGGCGGTTGGGGGCTGCCCACCCGCCGGTGGTTGGAGATGACGTGATGGTGGGGGTGGGGGCGAGGATCCTCGGAGCGGTCTCCGTGGGCGACGGCGCGCAGATCGGCGCCAACGCGGTTGTGGTCTCGGATGTGCCGGCCTACCACGTGGCGGTGGGCGTTCCGGCGAGGTGCTCTCCACGGCGACCCTCCGGAGCGGAGTCGAGGGATGCGGCAGACTACGAGCCGTCTCTTGGCGCTGCGGGCGCAGATTGGATGGTTACCCGATGGCGTTGAGCGGCAACCGTGGCCCGTCGTGGTGCTGTGCGTTCCAGTCGGAGCAGGTCGAGGCCTGCCGCTGCAGCGTTGGGGCCTGCGTGCTGTGAGGCGAGCGGCTACGTTGGCTCGGGTGCGACCTCGTCGGTCCGGTATCGGTACTGCGGGCCGAGGAGCTCGCCGCAGCGGGGGCATCCGCCGGCTCTACTGGGCTGCTCGCTACAGGACGTGGCGAGCTAGCGCTGAAGAGCAGCTCTCTCCCGGTTACACGGTTTTGGTGCCGGTGCCCGGAGACCTTCCCGTCTTCTGCCGTCTCGCTCTCGCAGCGTGCAACAGCCAGCGATCCTCCAGCAGACGAGCGACCCTCGTGATCCCAGACGCCCCCTCCGCACGGGTGCACCGTATCGTCGAGAGTTGGAAGGGATCCTGGAATGGGGAGCTCGCGGAGGAGAACATCAGGGGCCTCGAGCGCTGGCTGCTCCCACGGATGAAGAACGCTGGCCACAACTACGCGGTGCAGCTCATCACGGGGATCTCGGCCACCAAGAGCAGCCATGTGATCTTCCACGATGCAGATCTCTTCCCGCTGCACGAAGTCCTCTTCGAGCGACAGTACGAGCGGTGTCGGGATCGTCAACTCGCCTGCCTCGGCCTGAGTCCCGTTTGGGACGAGTGGTTCGAGGCGCACGGCAGGAAGCTCGCAGCGACATGGGACCTCTTCGCTGATGTGCGCTGGCTGAGGTCCTTCCGGCCTGCCGAGCACATCAGCCAGGATGAAACGCTCTGGGGCGAGGCTCACAGTTTCGATGTGACGTTACTGGCGCAGGCCAAGACGCGCTTCGACCTCATCGATGTCACCAGCGAGCCGGACGACTTCATACACTTCAACTACGTGATCGGTACGTTCCGGCGCTGGCAGCGGACCAAGGGCGAGATGATCGACGATCGGTTTCTCGTTCTCTTGGTACACCTGCTGAGCGAGATGTTCGGTGAGCCGACCGGTGGACCGAAGATCTCGGTCGAGCAGATGGGCGCAAACCTCGGGCGAGCGGATCTGCGACTCCGCCATCCCGATAGGGAGTCGGGCAGAGCCAACTACGAGGAGTTTCGCACCAAGCTCGGCTTGGCGCTGCTCGGACCCTGGGCCGAGACGGGAATGCTGGATCGAGCGAACGGGTTGTTGGAGCCGTTCGACTCTTACTACGGAGTTGGACGATGAGGTGCGCTGAAACCCCCGAGGTAGCGCAGGTAGGAAGAGGGTTCGTGGCGGGTTTCCCGAGATCGTTGCCGCGCAGGCCGAGCCGACTGCGGGCCTCGTGCTCGGTGTCTTTGGTCGACTCGACGGTGAGGGTCGGCGACCTCCACCCGGGGAGCCGAGGTGCGCCGTCTCGACCGATCGGGATCGAGGCTCTTGCGGGCTGCCGTGGGCGTTGCTGTGAGGGTGCTCCTTGGGGCGTGCCGGGGGAGTAACATCCTGATGTGCCATCTAGCAGCGGTTACGGGCGCACGGAGGCCGGGTTGGCTGGGACCGAGCGTCGGTACCGACTAGAGCCTACTGGGGGTGACCGTCTACGAAGCTTCCGTGCAGGCTGGGTCGACGCTGGGGGTAGGAAGCTGTTCGTGCGCCTTCATTTGCCGAGAGGCGGTCGAGCGCTCGGCGGGATCGTCTTGTGCGCCCCATTGCTCGTCGAGCACTACCACGGACATCGGGCCTTGGTGCAACTTGGAAATCTGATAGCAGATGCTGGGTTCGTAGCGCTCCGTTTCGATTACTGGGGGGTCGGTGACTCCGAAGGCTCTACCGAGCAAATAGGGGACGTGAGCGCGTGGGGCGCAGACGTCAGTGCCCTGGCGGACCTGCTGCGCTCTTGGGGGGTGGAGTGGATCAGCGGCGTCGGCCTGCGAGGAAGTGCCAATATCATAGCCGCCCATGCGACGCCGGCGCTCGATGCATGCGTGCTGTGGGACCCGGTGCGCGACGGCCGTCAGCACCTGCGGGAGATGACCCTCGTTCATCGTACGGTGAGCCCCGAAGATGACTCGCCGGGCACTGGGTCGGTGTGTGGGTACGCCTTCAGCTCGTCGTTCGTTCGTTCCCTGCGTGCTCTGCCTCCGATCGGGTCGCCTGCGATCCCGACCCTTATCCTCACTAGAGATGGCCTGGCTCCGGGCGCTGATGCGCTCGGAGAGGGCGTTAGCGTCGGTGTAGCGGCCGGACAGGAGGCACTCCTCGAACGGAACCTCGATCGCTCTGCGGTGCCGATCCCGACACTTCAATCGATCGTGTCATGGATCTCGGAACGGCAGGGCGGCGGGTTCAGCTGCGAAGTGCTCCCAGCGATCGAATCGCGGAGGCGCCGCGGGAACGAATGCGAAGCGGTCGAGTGGCTCCCCGTACCGGGCTCGACGCCGTTGTTCGCTGTTTCGTGCTGGTCGAGTGAGGATGAGTCGTCGGCAGGAGGGGATGTGCCAACGGTAGTGGCCCTCAATTCGGGTGCGCAGTCCCATATCGGCCCCCATCGCTTCCACGTCGATCTCGCGAGAACCTTGGCGAAGGACGGTGTTCGGACATGGCGGGTGGACCTGCCCGGGCGGGGAGAGTCGCTCGTCGTGGAGGACCCGCTGATGACAGAGGCACCCTCACTTGCGGTCGAGGCTTGTGCACTGGATGCGCTGGTTGAGGGGGCGCGTTCGAGGGCTATCGTGGTGGTCGGACTTTGTAGTGGCTCTTTGGACGCTCTCGATGCAACGCGCAGGGACGAGGTCGTTGCGGCGGCCTGCATCAACCCGTTCCTGGGTGGTCAGCGGGAGGCGAGCTCCGTTCGGGAAGCCCATTGGCAAAGTGGAACTCGTTGCGAGGTGGGAGCCCGACCGTGGCTGCGTCGTGCCATGCGCAGCCGATGGGGTCTTGCTGCGACGTGGAGGATCCCGGGTCGAGCGTGGGTGGTGCTGGACTGGGTTCGCGTCCAGGGGGACCTCAGCCGAGCCTTCGCGCTGCGGGCCGGACAGGGGAAGCGACTTCTCCTGCTGATCGCTCGGAGCGAGCTCGCGCATCGTCGGATGTGGGGAGTGACCCACCGAGCGCGGGGGCGCTGGGAGGTAGTCGAGTTCGATGGCGACCACGAGCTCGCAGCGTCAGGCGGGCGTCAGGTGGCGATAGAGGTGTGTCGTGACTTCGTCATGCGTGTGACGAAGCAGTTCCGGGTATGACAGCTGGTTGGACCTGGGCTCCTGGGTGGATCGGGGGACGCCTCTGTCGCTGGGGGAGTGGCTCGGGTCGTGCTCACCGTGCAACGGTCACGCCTGGTTCCAGGAGCTGAGCGGCTCGGGCGCTTGGTTCCGAGGGCAGGGCTGGCTATCTGGGTCCGCTCGTGTTGGAGTGGAAGTTGTCCAGCAAACGAGTCAGCTGGTGCTCGTCGAGCTTGCCCCCGGAGCCGAGCGGTAGTGAGTCGACGGCTACGAGCCGGTCGGGCAGCATCCCCAAGGGGAGCCGCTCCGCCAGCGCTGCACGCAGGCCCGGGAGACTGGAGCGGTCGGCGACCACGAAGCCGACTATCTCCTTGTCCGGGAGCGACTCTCGGGCGAGGGCAATTCCAGCGCCCGCCGGCCCGACGGCGCGAAGTGCTGCGCTCACCTCGGCGAGGGATATCCTCACCCCTCGGCGCTTCACCACCCTGTCGAGCCGATCGAGCCAGGTGACCACTCCGTCGGCCCCGGCCCTGACCAGGTCGCCGCTCCGATAGAGGGTCTCACCGCCACGACCACCACCGCCGATGTCGCTGCGTAGCACCGATGCGGTGAGCTCGGGCGCCTGCCAGTAGCCGTCCATCAACTGTGCGCCGCCGATCCACAGCTCCCCCGGGAGGCCGACCGGGACCGGCTGGAGGTGCTCGTCGAGGACGTGGAAGCTCGATCCCGGGTGGGGTCGGCCCACCGGGACGGGCTCGCCCGGATGGATCTGCTCGGCGAGGAGGCGGTGGTGGGCGACGGCGATGGTCGTCTCGGTCGGCCCGTAGCGGTTGAACACCCGCAGGTGGGGCGCCGCCGCGAGCAGCTCGAGGACGTCGCTCGCAGGCAGCGCCTCCCCTCCGATCGCCACCAGCCGGAGCGGCCCTGCGGAGATCCTCGGGAGGGCTCGGCCGGCCATCAGGAGCCGCAGGTAGGTAGGCGTGAAGCCGGCGACGTCCACGGCATGGTCTTCGACCCAACGAGCGAAGTTGCGCGGGAAGAGCAGTCGCTCGCGCTCGGGGATCGTGACCAGTCCCCCGGCATGGACGGTAGCGAACAGCGTGGCGTAGGACCCGTCGAAGTGGAACGGCGACACGCAGACGGCCCGGGTCGCCGTGTCGAGCTCGACCGCCTCTGCGGTGGCGGCGAGGGCGGAGCCGAGCGCCGGGTGGCCGATAGTCACGCCCTTGGGGGCGCCGGAGGTGCCGGAGGTATAGACGATGTAGGCCGGCGCATCGGGGTCGGCCCGAGGTACCCGAGCCTGGCCGGCGCCGGCCAGCTCCCGGACCGTGGTCACGCACGCTGGGGACAGCCCGGCGGCTTCACGGTCCGCCCGATCCGAGGTGACCAGCAGGGTCGGCTCGAAGTCACCGACCAGTGAGGCGGTGCGAGCCGGGGGGCCGGCGGGGTCCAATGCCACGAAGGTCCCGCCACACCAGTTGGCGGCGAGCGCCGCCACGAGGAAGTCGAGCGAGTTACCGAGGTGCAGCCCGACCCGATCCGAGGGTCGGACGCCGCGAGCGCGCATGCCCGCGGCCACGGCCGTCACCTCGTCACGCAGGTCCTCCCAGGAGAGCGACCGGGAGGGGTCGAGCCCCGCTGGCGCATGGGGTCGGTCTCTCGCGTGGCGCAGCAGGTCGTCGATGATGGTCATGGCTGGGCGGTCCGGCCCCGGGTCGACCCCGAGGGCGGCCCTTGGAATCTACGGCAGACCAGCCACCGAGCTGAGTCGCCGGTGCCCCGAGCCAGCTGCTGGTGCTACCCGCTGTCCCCGGACAGCCCGGGTCAGTCGAGCCAGAGGGTCCGGAAGCGGTACTCGATCCAGGGGTCGAGGGCGTCCTGGTCGACCACGCCCTTCAGCGCCTTGGACTGGCCGACGATGATCGGGTTGAACGTCGGGATGATGTAGCCGCCGTAGTCGTAGTCCATCTTCATCAGCTCGTGGGCCAGCTCGTTCTGCTTGGCGACGTCGGGCTGGGCGAGGGCCTGCTTGTAGAGGCTCAGGTACTTCGACCCGTAGGGGCTCGTGTCCCAGTGGGTCTCGTCCCAGGGGGCTCCGGGCACCATCGAGTAGCCCGCTTGGCGGAGGTAGGGGTAGCCGCTCCACCAGTCCTGGGCGAAGGTCCAGCGCAGGTAGTTGGGGCCGAAGAAGGTGGTGCTCGTCACCGTGTTCAAGTTGATGGTGATCCCGGCGGCGGCGGCCTGCTGCTTGAGCACCGTGGCCGACTCGATCGCCCCGTTGGCGATGTCGGAGGTGACCAGCTCGACGGTGAGCTTCTCGTGGCCGGACTTCTTCAGCAGGTACTTGGCCTTGTCGATGTCCTGGACCCGCTGGGGCAGGGCGGTGTCGTAGTCGGGGTAGGAGATGCCGAACACGTCGTTGCCGACGAAGCCGTACCCGCCGTTCACGACCTCACGCATCTGGGGGCGGTCGACCACGAGGCGCATGGCCATCCGCACGTCCGGGTCGTTGAACGGTGCCTTGTCGAGGCGCATGGTGAAGGGCACCCAGCCGGGGCTCTTCCAGATGATGGCGACCTTGCCCCCACCCTTCACCGTCGGCACGCTCGGGACGGTGAGACCGCTCACGCAGGTCGCCGCACCCGAGATCAGGGCGTCCACCTGCGAGGCCTGGTCGGTGTAGTCGACGATCACCACCTCGTCGACGTAGGGCTCGCCGGTGAGGAAGTAGTTGGGGTTGCGGGTGAAGACGCTCTGCTCACCCGGGGTGAACGACTTGTAGACGAACGGCCCGGTCCCTACCGGCTTCTTCGGGTTGTAGCCGACCGGCACGATGCTGATCTCGCCGTTGCCGATCAGGTCCCAGGGGAGGAGGGCGTTGGCCTGGGTGAGGGGGATCTGCACGGTGTAGGCGTCGAGCTTCTTCGCGCTCTTCAGCTCCAGGTTGGCGAGGCTGGCCGCAGCCGAGAGCTTGTTGGTCAGGATCCGCTGGAAGGTGAACAGCACGTCGTCGATGGTGAGCGGCTTGCCGTCGTGGAACTCGATCCCCTTGCGCAGCCGGATGGTCCAGACGGTCGCGTCGGCGTTGGAGGTCACCTCCTCGGCCAGGTGGGGGTAGATCACGTTGTCGGCGGTGGTCTCCATCAGCGTGTCGTAGAGCTGCGGGGCCCGGGCGAAGTCGAGGGTGTTGACGCAAGCGTCGCCGTCGAGGGTGTCGGAGGACCCTCCGCCGGTGGCGGCGAGGGTGATCGTCCCGCCCCGCTTGGGCTTGGTCGACGCCGAGCTCGACGACGCGGCGGGCGCCGAGGACCGGCCGGAGGTGCTCGCCGCGGTCGCTCCGGTGCTGCCGCAGGCGGCGAGCATCCCCCCTGCTCCTATCACCGCGGCCCCGCCGACCGCCTGGCGGAGGAAGTCCCGCCTGGGGTACGGCCCGAGCACGCCGCTGTCCTGGTCTGTCATGTCCTGTCCCCCCGAGGGTGTGCGGCCCAACGTCGTATATCAGACTGCCGTTCGCCGCAGCGTAAGTCGCGCAGCGGTCTTGCGCAAGCCGCTCCCCGGGATCAGGCCGTCACCTCGAGCAGGGCGGCGTAGAGGGTGAGGCCGGGTCCGAAGGCCAGGGCCACCACCGCCTGGCCGGCCTGCAGGCTCCCCGAGCGGCCCAGTCGGTCCAGCACGACGAGGACCGTCGCGGAGGAGCAGTTGCCGTGCTCGGCGAGCACCTCCCGGGAGCTCTCCAGGGCCCCGGCGGGCAGCCCGAGGCGGTCGGCCACCACGTCGAGGACCCGCGGCCCACCGGGGTGGACCGCCCAGCCGGCGACCGCAGCGGGGTCCCGGCCGTTGCGCCGGCACAGCTCGTCCACGAGAGGGGCGACATGGCGGGCGAGGACGTCGGGGACCCGGCGGGAGAGGCCCATGCGGAACCCGTGGTCGGTCACCTCCCAGGTCATGTGGTCGGCGCTCGCCAGGTCGCTGCGGGCGGCGATGTCGAGCAGCCGGAGCTGGCCGGCGGCCAGCCTCGGCGTGCCTGCCGGCTCGACGACCACCGCCGCCGCGGCGTCGCCGAAGAGGGCGTGGCTCACGAGCTGGTCGAGGTCGAAGCCCCTGGTGGGCGCGGCTCCCGCAGCGGGTCGGGCGAGGTCGGGCTGGAGGTGGAGGCTGGTCAGCTCGAGGCAGAGCAGCACCGCCACCGAGCCGCGCGCCCGGGCCCGGTCGGCCACCGTGCCGAGGGCGGGGATCGCGGCGTGGCAGCCCATGTGGCCGAGCAGGAGGCGCTCGGTCCCGGGGGAGAAGCCGAGGTCGGCGGCGACCCGGATGTCGATGCCCGGAGCGGCATAGCCGGTGCAGGAGACCACGGCGAGCAGCCCGACCCGGTCGGGGCTGACGCCGGCGTCGTCGAGCGCGCCGGCCACCGCCGCCTTGGCGAGGGCGGTCCCCTCGTCGGCGTAGCGGCGCATGCGCGCCGCGGTCGACCAGCCCGAGACGTCCTCGACGGCGGGGTCGACCACGCAGTGGCGCCGCTCCACCCCGGCGTGCATGAACACCCGCTCCGCCCAGCGGTCCCCTCCGAGGAGCGGTCCGAAGTACCGGTCCCACAGGTCGCGCTGGCGCACCACCGGGGGGAAAGCCTGGGCGCTACCGGTGACGAGCGCCGGCGGGCTCGGGAGCGCTGTCACTCAGGCCTCGTTGCCACCCGAGAGAGCATGGCACTCCCGGCGGGCAAAACCGAGCCGGCGGGCAACACCGAGCTTGTCGCTCAGTTGCCGAACGCAGCTCGTGCGCGCTGCAGGACGCCCTCGACGCCTGATGACATGGAGTCCAAGGAGAAAGACTCCTTGACGCGTCCTGCGCAGATGTTCGCGAGCTCCGGCTCTCGTGCCCGCCAGTCCCGCAGACCCTCGAGCCGGTCCGCGAGCTGGGCGGCATCTCCTCGGTCGAACAGGAACCGGTCGAGCCTTCCGGTCAGGATCTCTGGTATGCCGCCGACGCGAGATGCCACCACGGGACGCCCGGTGGCCAGACCCTCGATCACCACCCTCCCGAACGGCTCGTCCCACATCGAGGGCACGACAGCCACGTCGGAGGCATGCAGCGGGGTGACGACGTCCCGCTGGGCACCGAGGAAGCGCACGCTCGCCGGCGCGAGCTGGCGGAGATGGTCCAGGTAGTCGCCGCCAGTGACGACCGGGGCACCGACCACCAGTAGCACGGCATCGGCTCCGAGGTCCGCGCGTCGCCACGCATCGATCAGCACCTCGACCCCCTTCTCGGGGTCGAGCCGACCGGTGAAGACGGCGACGTACCCCTGAGCCGGCAGCCCGAGACGCCGACGCGCCTCCCGCTGCTGGTGCTCACTCCCCTCCGGGTACTCCTCGGCGCTCACTCCGTTGTACACGACTTCCGCCCGGCTCGGATCGATGCCCGCTGCCAGCCAGTGGCCCAAGGTGAAGCGCGAGTTGGCGATGAAGCGGGTCACTCCGCGTGCCAGGCGTCTGAGGTCACGAGCCGGTGGGAGGGATATGCCACGCCAGTGGCACACCACGGGCGCTGGCCAGATCCGGACCGCATCGAGAGCCCAGGCGGCCGTGAAGGAACGGCTCATGTAGTAGACATCGGGCTGCTTGGCTGCGGCCAGGGCAGTTACCTCCCTCACGGAGCTCAGCTCTCTCAGGCGCCGTAAGGGGTTCCTCGGGAAGTGGACCTCCAGGTTGTCGACCTGTTCCATCGACTGGCAGAACTTGGCGTACTCGGCCAAGAGGTCGCCACCTTCGCGGTAGATGAGGTGGATCCGGTGCCCCTTGCCGGCGAGGGCGCGAGTCGTGTGAAGCACGCTCAGCTCGACGCCCCCGGTGCATGCGGCCCGGTGCACCGTGGCGACGATGCTCATGGGCTTCGGCGCGGCTGTGGTCTCGGGCGCGCTACGGCTCGTCGGTGGCACCATTGTCGCCTCCTGCGGTGGTTGTTGGCTCCAATCATGCCTGGTCCGGTCTTCGCGGCCTCGCCCTCACGGCTCGGACCGGGTGCTCTCCAGATGGTCCTCACCGGCGTGGTGGCGTGAGTGACGGGCGCCGGCGGGAGCCGGGGTAGGGGAGGACTTTCCCCCCGAGGGTCGCAGTCTCCGAGGGCCCGGGATCAGCCGCTCGTCCTCGCTCGGCGCTGTGCTGCGGCGACGAAGTCTGCGAGCGCGCCCGGGTCGTCGATCGCTCCGGGGTCGAGCACCGCCGATGCCTCGGCGCCCTGCAGCAGCCGCTTCACCGGGACCTCGAGCTTCTTGCCGGTGCGGGTATGGGGCACCGCCCGCACGGCGATCACCTCGTCGGGGACGTGGCGGGGCGAGACCTGCTCGCGCACCGCCCGGCGGATCGCCTGCTCCAGCTGCTCGTCGAGCTCGGAGCCGGCCCCGAGGACCACGAACAGCGGCATCCAGTAGCCCCCGCCGGGCTCCTCGACGCCGACCACGAGCGACTCGACGACCTCGGGCAGCGACTCCACCGCCTCGTAGATCTCGGCGCTGCCCATCCGGATCCCGTTGCGGTTGAGCGTCGAGTCCGACCGGCCGTGGATCACCACCCCGCCGTGCTCGGTGATCGTCACCCAGTCCCCGTGGCGCCACACCCCGGGGTAGGTGGAGAAGTACGCCTCGCGGTAGCGGGAGCCGTCGGGGTCGTCCCACAAGCGCAGCGGCATCGAGGGCATCGGCTCGGTCACCACCAGCTCTCCGACCTCGCCGCGCACCGGATGACCCTCGGGGTCCCAGGCATCGAGGGCTACCCCGAGGTGCGCGCCGGCGAGCTCGCCCGGCCGGGTCGGGACCCCCGGCGTGGAGCCGACGAAGGCGCTCACCACGTCGGTCCCACCGCTGATCGCCCCGATGGTCACCCGCCCCCCGAGCTCGGTCTCCGCCCACCGGTAGGAGGACGCGGGCAGCACCGAGCCGGTCACCCCGAGCAGTCGGAGGCTCGACAGGTCGTGGCCGGCCCCCGGGTGGCAGCCGGCCTTCTCGCAGGCGAGCAGGTAGGCGGGGCTGGTGCCGAGGACCGCCAGGCGCTCCTCGGCGGCGAGCCCGAAGAGCGATCCGGTCGCCGGCCAGCCGGGGCTGCCGTCGTAGGTGACGATCGTCGCCCCGACGAGCAGGCCGGCCAGCTGGTAGTTCCACATCATCCAAGACGGCGAGGTGTACCAGCAGAAGCGCTCCCCGGCTCGTAGGTCGGCGTGCAGCGCCGCCTGCTTCAGGTGCTCGAGGAGGACTCCGCCGTGGCCGTGGACGATCCCCTTCGGCCGCCCGGTCGTCCCCGAGGAGAACAGCACCCACAGCGGGTGGTCGAAGGGCACCTCGAGGGGGTCCAGGGTGTCGTCGCCGGCGGTCACCTCTTCCCAGCCGAGGGTCCCCGAAGGCTGGTCGAGGCCGAGGCGGGGGACCGAGATCGTCGCCCGCAGGTCCCCGGCGTCGCGCAGGTGGCCGGCGAGCTCGACGAGCGCGTTGCGCCGGTCCTGCGCCCGCCCCCCGTGGCGGTAGCCGTCGGCGGCGACGAGCACCGCAGGTCGCAGCTGAGCGAGCCTGTCCGCTGCCGCGTGCGGCGCGTAGTCCTGCCCGCA
>JAKARG010000355.1:0-789 GCA_021819345.1 Actinomycetes bacterium
GGGCAGCGTGCCCTCGCTCGCGAGCTGCGTGAACTGCTCGCCGCGTATCGCGACGCCAAGGACCTCGTGGAGATCGGGGCCTACGCACGGGGATCGAACCCGGTCGTCGACAGGGCGCTCGACTTGAAGCCGCTGATCGACGCGTTCTTGCGCCAGGACGTCTCCGAGGTCTGCGCGGCCGACGTTGCGTGGGCGCAGCTCGGCGCACTGCTCACCCCACCTGACCTCTCGGATGCAGAGGTCGTCCCGATCGCGTCATGAGGTACCGCTTCCCGCTCGAGATGGTGCTCCGTGTGCGCCGGGCAGAAGAGAAGGTGGCCCGCGCGAGGTTGCTCGTGGCCAACACGTCGTTGGTGTCTGCGATCGCGGCCCGTGACCTCGCCGACGCCCGGTACCGCGCGACCGGCTCGCTCGTGGTCGACCTCGCATCGCTTCTGGCAGAACGATCTGCAGCCGAGCTCGCCGCAGCCACCTTGGAGCACGCGAGGAAGGTGGTCAGCCGAGCGGCGAGCGAGGCTGCCCTCGCGCACGTGGCATGGACGAGCGCCGCGAAGCGCGTCGCGATGCTCGAACGCCTCGACGAGCGCCGTCGTGGCGAGCACCTCGTGGAGGAAGGCAGGCGGGAGGTCGCGATGGTGGACGACATCGTGGCCTCCCGGTACGCGATGGCGGCGACGCGGTGAGCATCACCGCAGGAGCCGTCGAGAGCTGGGCGCGCGAGATCGGGAGCACCATGGCGGCGTTGCCCTCCGAGCTCCAGCAGGCGGCACCGCAGGGGACCTTCGCGAG
>JAKARG010000355.1:799-3960 GCA_021819345.1 Actinomycetes bacterium
CAGCAGGCGGCTGCGGTCTTGGACGCGAGCCCGGCGGCCACAGCCCCGGCGGCCACAACCCCGGCGGCCACAGCCCCCCTGGTGCCGGTGATGTTCCCGACAGCCTCAGCGTCCTCGATGACCACAGCTTCCTCGTTCGTGTCGGCTCCTGGGATCGCTGGCGACCGGGTCTTCGCGTCCGGCGCGGCGGGGTCGCCCGGCTCGACGAGCGGCGACGCGGTCGTGTCCGAAGCAGAGAGGTTCCTCGGCGTCCCCTATGTCTGGGGAGGTGACACCCCGTCAGGGTTCGACTGCTCGGGCCTCGTCCAGTACGTCTACGGCCATATCGGCGTCCAGCTGCCGCGCACGACCTATACACAGGTGAAGGTGGGCTCTCCTGTCGCGGGCCTCACACAGGCACAGCCCGGCGACCTCGTCTTCTTTGCCGGATCGGACGGTACGCCCACATCGCCAGGCCACGTCGGCATCTACATCGGGAACGGGAAGATGATCGACGCCCCCTACACCGGGACCGTCGTCCAGGTGCAGACAGTGACGAGCGCCGGGCCGGTGGTCGCGATCCGCCGGATCCTTCCTGGCACAGGGGCCATGACCGTGCCGGCGGACTTCGGGCTCACAGCAGCGGCGTCAGCGACGCCGACCTCGGCCGGGCCTGTCGCGGTCCCGTCGAAGCTGGCCCCTCTCTTCGTCGCCGCGGGAGCCAGGTACGGGGTCTCGCCCACGCTGCTCGCGGCGATCGCCCGCCGCGAGTCCGGCTTCTCTCCCGATGCGGTGAGCACACGAGGCGCTGAAGGGATGATGCAGTTCATGCCCGGGACCGCTGCCGGGCTCGGGATCACACCCTTCACACCGTCCCAGGCAGTCGAGGGCGCCGCTCGCCTCGTCGCAGGGTACATCCGACAGTTCGGGTCGGTGCCGCTCGCGCTCGCGGCCTACAACGCCGGGCCCGGCGCTGTCCAGGGGTACGGCGGCATCCCTCCGTACCCCCAGACGCAGGCCTACGTCGCCGCCATCATGAAGACAGTCGGAGCCGCGTCGTGAACCTCCCCCTCGCGGCCAAGGCCGGCTCCGCAGTCACGCACGAGCACGCCAAGGGAGCGCTCGTGGTCCGAGAGGACACGAAGAGCAGCCAGTTCGACATGCTGCTCCTCCAGGCCTGCTCCCGCCAGATCGTCTCCGAGCAGGCCACTTCCGGGCCCGAAACGTCCCGTCAACCGATCCCCAGTCACCGGGGGTCCGAGGAGCCTCAGCCGGTGACGAGGGCCCCCGTGCAGGACGCCATCCGCGATGTCCACCACCCCCAGCATCCCGGCCAGGCCGGCCATCCCCGCCATCCCGGCCACCCCCAGCATCCCGGCCAGGCCGGCACCGCCTCGGCTGCGCTCGTCGACCTCCCGCTGAGCACGACCGCGCAGCGTCCCTCGGCGGCCGCGGACGTCGTCTCGGAGGCTGCCCCGCGCCCGACAGCGGCGATCACCACCACCACCACCGACGGCGGCGGAGGGCGCGGCGGGATGGGCCGAGAAGTGCACGTGCCCGTCGAAGCCGTCGGAGAGCGCCGCCTGGCAGCCCCCCGGCCATCGGGCGCGGCTGGGCGGGCGTCAGCGGCAGTCGCGGGAGCGGGCCAAGTGGGGACGGGACGCACGGCTGCTGGGCCGTTCGACGGCGTCATCCGCGACGTCCACGAGGTCCGTCGGGCGGGCGGTACGCGCCAGGCTCGCGGGGACGCTGTGCAGGACCAGGAGCCTGTCTCGGGGCGCGGCGTCGGTTCTCGGGCCCCTGCGCAGCTCCAGGAAGGCCTGCGAACGCCAGCACGGTCGCCCGCTGCCCCAGGGCCTCCAGCCGGACCTCCGGACCTGGCCGGCTCGAACCCCCCGGCCGGCTCGAACCCCCTCGCCGGCTCGAACCCCCCGGCCATCTCGAACCCCCCGGCCATCTCGAACCCCCCGGCCGGCTCGAGTCCACAGGGAAGCGGAAGCGGCTCGCTTCCCGGGGTCGCCGGTCAGCTCGTGCGCGTCCTCGCGGCGCCACAGCCGCTCGCAGATGGGAGCACCACGGTCACCGTCACCCTGGATCCCCCCTCCCTCGGCATGGTCAAGGCGACCGTGGTGGCGGGGACGGACCACCTCTCGGTTCAGCTCGTGACGTCCACGGCTGCAGGTGCAGAGGCTTTGCGTATTGGGCTCCCGGAGCTGAAGAGCGCCCTTTCCTCGAGTGGCCAGCAGGTGCAGGTAACGGTGACTGACGGCTCCCCATCGACGTCCGAGGGCCTCTCCTCGGCCCCTCAGGGCGGTGGCGGACGGCAATTGCCATCCACAAGCCCGCACCATCCTTCGGCATCACCGCCGCCTCGCCGGCCGTCGCATCCCGTTCCGACAGCGCGGCGCAGCACGACAGCTCTGCGTATCGCAACGTCTGTCTCGAGCTCCCATCTCGTCGACATCCGAATCTGAGGAAGAGATGACCACGCCGATCACGACCACCACTTCCGCGCCGGCAGCCGAGCAGAGCACTTCGAGTGCCACACGCCTGAGGAACCAGCTCGATACACCGACGCTGTTCATCAAGCTCTTCATGGCCGAGCTCCAGCACCAGGACCCGACAAACCCCGCCACACCTGCGAGCATCGCCCAGCAGACCGCGGAGCTCTCCCAGATGGAGGCGTCGCTGTCGCTCACCGATGCGATCAAGACGCAAGGGCGCTACGCCGAGGACTCGGCAGCGACCGGCCTCCTCGGCAAGCAGGTCACGGCCACGGTCACAGGCAACGAGCTCACGGGCACGGTGTCGGAGATCTCGCTCTCCTCCTCCGGGACACCGCTCCTGAAGGTCGGCCAGGCCACAGTGCCCCTGGCGGCCGTCACCACCGTCGGCATCGCGACCGGCACCCAGACGACGACCGCCTGACCCGAGAAACGCCGAACCCGAGAAAGGACCCCCAGCATGGCAACACGATCGATGCTCGCCGCGGTCTCCGCGATCGCCGCGGAGCAGTCGTACCTCCAAGAGACTGGCAGCAACATCGCCAACAGCAGCACCGTCGGCTACAAGCAGGGCGAGGTGCAGTTCGCCGACCTGCTCTCCGAGCAGATCGCCGGTGGCACCGCACCGACCACAGGAAGCGCGGGGGTCAACCCGGTCGCCGTCGGGTCCGGCGTGAG